>CAZQMF010000003.1:55252-83059 GCA_964594235.1 uncultured Acidimicrobiia bacterium | reverse complement strand
CCTTGCGTCGCGGCCTGTCGCCGCCACGGTTCCCGTCATCACTGCGGTTCCGATCCCCGCCACGGTTCCCGTCATCACTGCGGTTCCGATCCCCGCCACGGTTCCCGTCATCACTGCGGTTCCGATCCCCGCCACGGCTCCGGTCACCACCACGACCACGGTTCCGATCGCCGCCACGCCGATCATCCCTACGATCGTCACGACGCCCACCCGACCCGAGCTTGGCGTCCGGCTTCGGCTCGATCTCTCCGACGAGGTCCAGATTGACCTTGCCCATCCTGTCGACTTCCCGAACAACGACGGTCACCTTGTCTCCAAGGGCGAGGTAGTCCTCGACCCTGTCGACACGACGGTTCGCGTCGATCTTGGAGATGTGCAGCAGTCCGTCCCGTCCTGGCAGGATGTTGATGAAGGCGCCGAACTTGGTGATGTTGACGACCTCGCCCTCGTACTCCTTGCCGACCTCGGCCTCCGGAGGAAACGCCATCTGCAGGACACGCTCCTTCGCGGCGGCAAGGGCCTCCCCGTCCGGCGAACCGATTCTGACGATCCCCTCGTCGCCATCCTCCTCGATCTCGATCGAGGCACCGGTTTCCTCTTCGAGTTCCCGGATGTGCTTGCCCTTAGGTCCGATGATCTCACCGATCTTGTCCTTCGGGATCCGCACGGCCTCGATGCGGGGTGCCCACTGGTTGAGCTCCGTCCGCGGACCCTCGATGGCGGCATGCATCACGTCAAGGATCGCCAGCCGTGCATCCTTCGCCTGCTGGAGGGCGGCCGCGAGCACCTCCGACGGCAGCCCTTCGATCTTCGTGTCGAGCTGAAGGGCGGTGATCACATCTGCGGTACCTGCGACCTTGAAGTCCATGTCACCGAGCGCATCCTCCGCACCGATGATGTCGGTGAGTGTCACAAACTGGCCGTCCACGGAGATCAACCCCATCGCGATGCCGGCCACCGGCTCCGAGATCGGGACGCCGGCATCCATCAGCGACAGGCTCGATGCGCATACGGACGCCATCGACGTCGACCCGTTGGATGACAGCACCTCCGACACGAGACGCAGTGCGTACGGGAACTCGTCGCTGGTCGGAACAACCGGCAGTACCGCCTTCTCTGCGAGGGCGCCGTGGCCAATCTCTCGGCGCTTCGGACCGCGCATGAACCCGGCCTCGCCGGTCGAGAACGGCGGAAAGTTGTAGTGGTGCATGTACCGCTTGGACTCGTCGATGGCGAGGGTGTCGAGCATCTGCTCCATCCGCATCATGCCGAGAGTGGAGATGTTCAACACCTGCGTCTCGCCGCGTTGGAAGAGCCCCGAACCGTGTGTCCGGGACACAAGGCCGACCTCGGCCGACAGCGGCCGAATGTCCTTCGGGCCACGCCCATCCAGACGGACGCCTTCGTCCACGACACGACGGCGCATCAGCGTCTTCTCGATCTTCTTCAGCGCTCGTTTCGCTGCGGGCTGATCTTCTTCGGAAAGGTCGAGTTCTGCGAACACCTCTCCGGCGACGCGATCTTCGGCGGCCCCCCGCTCATGCTTGCCGGTGATCCTGATGACCTCGGCGAGCTTCGGCGTGGCGACCTGCTCCACCCTCGCATACAGCTCGTCGGAGTAGTCGGAGACCGTTGGCCACTCGATCTGCGGCACCTCGACCTTGCCCACCAGTTCGAGCTGAAGATCGATGATCTCACCGATCGGTCCCTTCGCGGCTTCCAGACCGCTTGCGACGGTCTCCTCGTCCGATGCCGGCTGGCCGGCTGCGATCAGGCGCAGGCCGTTCTCGGTCGCGCCGGCCTCCACCATCATGATGTCGATCTCGCCGCTGGCATTCCTGCGACCGGCGACGGTCAGGTCGAAGACGCACTCTTCGAGTTCCTGATAGGTCGGGTTGACGATCCACTGGCCGTCTTTCAGACCCAAGATGACGCCACCAATAGGTCCTTCGAATGGGATACCGCTGATCATCAGCGCAACGGACGCACCGTTGAGAGAGATCATCTCGTAGGGGTTGACCCCGTCGACCGACAGGATCGTCGACACGACCTGCGTCTCACAACGGAACCCATCCCTGAACGAAGGGCGCAGTGGCCGGTCGATCAACCGGCAGGCGAGAATCGCTTGTTCGGTCGGTCGTCCTTCTCGACGGAAGAACGAGCCGGGAATCTTCCCGGCCGCATACATGCGCTCTTCGACGTCGACGGTGAGCGGGAAGAAATCGATTCCCTCCCGGAGTTTCTGGTTGGCGGTGGCGGTGACCAATACGGTGGTCTCACCGGTTGAAATGGTCACCGAGCCGTTCGCCTGTCCGGCGAGCTTGCCGGTTTCGATGACGACCTCACGGCCGCCAACGAGTCCGCGCACAGTACTAACGGGCACGCGTCTCTCCTTTTCCGAGGAGGCGGGCCAATTACCAGTGGTCATCCCCCTCGCACAGGGCTGGCAACTGACAACTGGTCTCACATCCCCACTTGTCATTCGTATCCCGTCGCCGGGATTCGGGGAGACCGTCCCCGACCGGCCGTTCCACGAACGGCAAAGGAGCGGCTACCGCCGCTCCTTGAAACCTACCGCCGCAATCCGAGGCGTGCGATGAGCGATCGGTATCGCTCAACATCCTGCGCACGCAGGTAGTTGAGGAGCCGTCGACGCTTCCCGACCAACATCAACAGACCTCTACGGCTGTGGTGATCATGCTTGTGCTCACGCAGATGCTCGGTCAAGTGATTGATCCGCTCAGTCAACAGCGCGACCTGAACCTCAGGGGAACCGGTGTCGCTGTCGTGCTGACCGTACTCTTCGATGATGGTCTTGGTGTCCTTCATTCACACACGCGCACAAATAGGGGGTACGTGGAACGCCCGAAGTGTAGCAGGTCTCGGCAAAGCCACTATCCCTCCAAGAGAGACCGGGCTCGTTCCACATCCCGCCCAATCTGCTCGACGAGTTCCTCCGGTCCTTCGAACCGTTGCTCATCACGGATCCACTCGATGAAGCGAAGCCGTATCTGTCTGCCATACAGATAGGGGACACCGTCGAGGACGAACGCCTCCACGACCCGCTCGGTGCCGCCGAACGTCGGTCGGACACCGATGTTGGCCACTGCGTGATACGAACGGTCGCCCACGTCGACCGTGACCGCATAGACGCCATCCGCCGGTATCAGCAGCCCGTCGGGAATGGCGAGATTCGCCGTCGGATACCCCAGCGTGCGTCCCCGTCCATCACCGGTGACGACGGTCCCCTCCAGTTCGTACGGCCTCCCCAGCGCATCCGCGGCGGCTCGCACGTTCCCCTCTCCGAGAGCGCCCCTGATCGCCGTCGACGAGACTGTGTCTCCGTCGCCTCGAAGGAGATCGATGGCGTCGACATCGAATCCGTACCGCCGACCCTCCTCGCGGAGAGTGTCGGCATCGCCTGATCGATCTACCCCAAACCGGAAATTGGACCCGATGACGACCAGCTTCGAGTGGAGCGTATCGACGAGGACACGCTCGATGAACTCCTCTGGGCGCATGCGACGGATATGCTCGAACGGCAGCACGCCCACCATATCCACACCGAGCTCACCGAGGATCTCGATTCGCCTCGCGACCGACGTGAGCATCTTCGGCGCTGCAGCCGGATTGACGACCGAGGCAGGATGGCGATCGAACGTGAGCACGACCGTTCTGTCGATACCGAGCCTTCGGGCTGTCTGCCCAAGATCCTCCAGAACCGCCCTGTGACCACGGTGCACTCCGTCGTACACGCCGATCGTCACCGCGGACGTGCCGCTCGAAGGCGGCCACAGGGTCGGATCACCGGACAGCACCTTCATGCCACGACTACCTCCGCTCCCCACAATTCCTTCCGTCTCGCATACACGGCAAGCAGCTGTCCCTCGGAGTCCACGAGCCGAGCAAGTGGAACGTCCGTGTCGAACGCGTCGATAGGGAACTGCGCTCCGTTCTCGATCGCTCTCGACATGTCCTCAGTCACGACTACTGCCGGGAGATGCGACAGACCTTCCGACATCGGGACGAGATGAGCTTCTGGACCGCCTGCGAGCTCGTCGAGCGTCCTCGCGTCATCGACAGTCATCGAACCGATCCTGATTCTTCGAAGCGTCGCGAGGTGAGCTCCTCCGCCGAGTGCTTGGCCGATGTCGGCGGCCAGACTTCGAACGTACGTGCCGCTGCCGCACCGCACGGTCAAGACCGCCTCCGGGTACGGGCCCGGTGCGAAGTCCACCACATCGATGTCGTACACCTCGACCATCCGCGCCGCCCGAGCGACGTCCTTGCCCTCGCGAGCCAGTTCATACAGCCTCGTCCCCCCGACGCGGATCGCGGAGACCATCGGCGGTGTCTGTGCGATGGTGCCGATGAAGCGATCGATCACCCGATGGAGTTCGGTCTCGTCGAACGACATCGGCTCACGGCTCAGGATCGAACCGTCCGCGTCCAGCGAGTCGGTCGTCACCCCGAACGCCACTTTCGCCACATACTCCTTCTCTTCGCTTTGGATGAAGCGAAGCAGGCGTGTCGCCTTTCCGAGTCCGAGTACGAGCAACCCCGTAGCTGCCGGGTCCAGCGTGCCGGCGTGGCCAACCCTCTTCTGCCCGACGATGCCGCGCACTTTCGCAACGACATCGTGGGATGTCCACTGCGACGGCTTGTCGATCGCGAGGAAGCCGTTGATCACAGTCGGCCCTTGATTCCCTCGATGATCACCTTCGGGGGTCCGGGATGGGAGAAGCCGGCGGCGTTGTGGTGGCCACCGCCACCATATGACGAGGCGATCGCACCGACGTCTGCGCCTCCCCTCGAACGGAGGCTCACCTTGAACGTCCCATCTTCGGTCTCTTTGATCAGCACGGCCACTTCCGCCTCCCAGGCGAGACGGACCGTATCGATCAGCGAATCGGTGTCCTCCATCCCAACCACTCGGCGTTGGAGGTCTTCCTGAAACATCACCGACCAGACAATCGTCCCGTCGAGCTCGATACGCTCGAGCACGTCTCCTACGAGCTTGAGGAACCCGAATGGAACCCGCTCGTACATGTTCTGCCCGATGAGATCGGGCGACGCGCCCGCCTCCACCAGCTCGGCGGCGATACGCAGGGCCGATGGTGTGGTGTTCGAGTACTGGAAGCGTCCCGTATCCGTGACGACACCGGTGAGGAGAGCGTTGGCCACGGTCGCGTCGATCGGCCAGTCGAGTGCCTTGATCAGCCGGTAGACGATCTCGGCCGACGCGGCAGCACCCGGGTCGATCACATCGACGGTGCCAAAACCGGGATTGGAGACGTGATGGTCGATCACGATCAGGGTGCCGGCTCTCTCGACCGCTGCCCGGAGCGTTCCGAGGCGGTCTGGCGAGGCGGCGTCGACGCTCACCACGACGGGAGCCTCGCCGGGAAACTCCGCTGGCGGCACCAGGAGGTCGAGCGGGAGATAGTCGTAGATCGGCGACAGGACGAACGGTTCGGAGAACGAGACGATGCTGTCCACACCCGCGAGGCGGGCGGATGCTGCGAGACCGAGCGCAGACCCGATGGCGTCACCGTCGGGATGGAGGTGACAGACCACGGCGAGGCGGTCCACGTTCCCAAGAACGGCACGGGCGGCCTCGATCATGGCTCCTCCTCTGCGATCTCTCTCAACAGCTTCGACATCTTGATACCTTCCTCGATCCCCCGGTCGGCCATGAAGACAAGCGCCGGGGTGTACTTGAGACGAACCCTGTGTCCCACTTCGCCGCGGATGTGGCCGGTCGCGGCCTGGAGACCCTCGGCGCATGCCTCGTGCTGCTCCACAGAACCGAGCACCGAGTAGTAGACCCTGGCGGTATGAAGGTCCGGGCTCGTCTCGACGCCGGTGATCGTGACGAATCCGAGCCTGGGGTCCTTCAGACCGGCGACGATGTCTGCAATCTCGCGCAGCAGCATCGAGTCGACCCTTTGAAGACGAGGCGACCTGTTCATACGTCCTCAAGATAGGAGGTGACGACATCCAACACCTCTACGCTGTCGCGTCGCTCGAGGTGCCTCCTGATGGCGAGCGCTCGCCGTGTCAGATCCGCATGGCTGGACGCCACGAGCCCCACCCCGACCGTTGCCCGCTGCCACTGGTCCTGGAACCCCACTTCCGCGACCGACGCGCCAAACGTGGTTCGCAAATCGTCGATGAGCGGCCGGATGACGCCTCGTTTCGCCTTCAGGGAACGTACGGCGGGTACGCGAAGTTCGATGCGGAGTGCGGACGCGTGCATGTCACTGGCGAGCGACTTCCTTCAAGGCGTACGCCTCGATCACGTCGCCTTCCTTCACGTCGTTGAATCGTTCGAGACCTATGCCGCACTCGTACCCGGAGGCCACCCTGCGCACATCATCCTTGAACCGTCGGAGGGACTCGATCGCACCGTCGTACACGACGATGCCGTCTCGAAGCAGCCGGGCCTTGGCGCCCCTGACGATCTCGCCTTCGGTGACGTAGCTCCCGGCCACGGTGCCGGCGCGGGGAACCTTGAACACGGCCCTGACCTCGGCGGCCCCCAACACCTGCTCGATCTCCTCCGGGGCCAGCCGTCCGACGAGCATCTGCTCGATGTCGTCGAGCATCTCGTAGATGACACGGTACGTGCGAATCTCGATGCCCTGCTCCTCGGCTGCCCGCCGTGTCTTGCCGTCCGGTCGAACGTTGAAACCGACGATGACCGCACCCGTGACGTCGGCCAAGCTCACGTCATTCTCGGTGATCGCGCCAACGGCTCCATGCACAGTGACGATCTTGCCGCCCTCTCTGCCGATCTTGGCCAGGGCGTCCCTGATGGCTTCCAGCGAACCGTGGGCATCCGCCTTGATGATCACGCGCAGCTCCGCCTCGTCTTCGCTACGCAGTTGCTCGAGCAGTGCGGTGAGGCGCTCCTTCGCCGAAGGCACGACCGAGTCTGCCGCACGCCGCTCGTCTTCGACGTCTGACGCTCGCGTCCGAGCTTGGCGGTCGCTCTCTACGACTTCGAACTCGTCCCCGGCGGTGGGCACGGCCTCCCATCCCATGACCAGGACGGGCGTGCTGGGGGTAGCAGACTTCACCTGCGTGCCGGTCTCATCGAGCATCGCCCGGACTCTTCCCGACACGGAACCGGACAGGATGGCGTCACCCGGCCGGAGTGTGCCTCGCTGAACGATGACCGTTGCCACCGGTCCACGTCCCTTGTCGAGGTTCGATTCGATGATGGCGCCCGAGGCCGGTGCGTTCGGGTTGCCTCTGTACTCCTCGACTTCGGCGATGAGGTCGATCATCTCGAGCAGATGGTCGATGCCGATGCTCTGCTTGGCGGAGATCTCGACTGTCACGGTGTCCCCACCCAGTTCTTCGGCGACCAGCCCATGTTCGGTGAGTTGGGCTCGGACTCGGTCAGGATCTGCACCAGGAAGGTCGATCTTGTTGAGCGCGACGATGATGTTCACACCGGCCGCCTTCGCATGGCTGATCGCTTCTGCCGTCTGCGGCATGACGCCGTCCTCTGCAGCAACCACCAGCACGACGATATCGGTGACGTCGGCACCGCGGCGACGCATGGAGGTGAAGGCCTCGTGGCCGGGGGTGTCGATGAAGGTGATCTTCCTGCCGTTGCGGGACACCTGGTAGGCGCCGATGTGTTGCGTAATGCCGCCTGCTTCGCCGGCAACGACGTTGGCGGATCTGATCTTGTCCAGCAGCGTCGTCTTGCCGTGGTCGACGTGGCCCATCACGGTCACGACCGGGGGCCGGGATACGAGATCTGCCTCGTCATCCTCGGGTCGCACCACCGAGGCCTTCGGCTCGGCCGGCGCTACCGAGGCGGTTCGCACGGTGACTCCGAGCTCCTCTGCGATGAGTTCGATCGCGTCCTGCGGCATCGGCGACGAGGCGCTCGCCATCTCTCCCATCAGCAGCAGCGATTTGACGATCTCGCCGGCCGGTCGCCCTACCGCTTCGGCGAAGCCTGCGACGGTGACGCCTGGCAGGATCGTTACCTCGCGCGTCGGCTCTGCCGGCTCGAGTCCAGGCTCAGCCTCCGGCTCCAGAACAGGCTCCGGTTCAGGCTCTGCCTCTGGAACAGGCTCCGGCTCCTGTACGGGTTCGGATTCGCGAACGACCGGAGCGAAGGAGCCGATGATGCGAAGGGCATCGTCAGCCTCCACGCTCGAGGAAGCGGTTTTCACATCCACTCCAAGCTCGACGGCGCGCGCGAGCACAACCTTGGACTCCTCGCCAAGCTCCTTTGCCAGCTCGTAGATGCGTCGTTTCGCCATGGATCAGGCCTCACCGTCCTTGCTGTCGTCTTCGCTCGCCTCATCGGCCATCTCGATCACGGGGGACTCGTCCGTCTCCTCCGTTTCTTCTGCGGCCTCATCGACCGTTGTCTGTTCCGTCGCGTCGATCGCAACCGCCACTGCAGCTTCCTCGGCAGGCTCGCTCGCCTCAGGAGCTGACGCCTCGACCGGTTCGTCAGCCTTCTCCGGCTCGTCGATCGCGTCCCTGGCCAGTTCGGATCTGATGTCGATTCGGTAGCCTGTCAACTTCGCCGCAAGCCGGGCATTCTGACCCTCGCGACCGATGGCGAGCGACAGCTGATGTTCCGACACGATCACGATCGCAGACCGGTCATCCTCGTCGATGATGACGTCCTGTACCTTCGCCGGTCCGAGCGCCTCTGCGATGAATTGCCCTGTGTCGGCTCGCCACTGGACGACGTCGACCTTCTCGCCACGAAGCTCGTTCACGACCTGGCGGACCCTCCCGCCGCGTGCACCGACGCATGCGCCCTTGGGGTCCACGTTGGGATCGTTGGATGCCACGGCGATCTTCGTTCGGTGTCCCGGTTCGCGTGCGATGGCCCTGATCTCGACGGTTCCGTCGAGCAACTCCGGCACCTCGAGCATCAGGAGTTGCCGGACGAAGTCGGGATGACTCCGACTGACCACGATCTGAGGTCCCTTGGTTTCCCCACGCACCTCGATGATCAACCCCTTGACCCTGTTGCCCCGCTCCAAACGCTCGTACGGGATCCGTTCCGAACCCGGCATCAACGCCTCTGCGTCACCGAGATCGAGGATGGCGTACCGGTGATCGACCTGTTGAACGATACCGGTCACCAGGTCGCCTTCGCGCCCCTCATAGAGGTCGAAGACCTGTTCACGCTTCGCATCCCGCAAGCGCTGAGCGATGACCTGCTTCGCCGTTTGGGCCGCGATCCGACCGAAGTCGTCCGGTGTGTCTTCCCACTCTTTGACGACCTCTCCATCTTCGTTCAGCTCCTGCGCATACACGGTGATGTCCCCTGCGTTCGGATCGATCACAACTCGCGCTTCCTCGGCCGCGCCGGGGCTGCGCTTGTAAGCGGATACCAGCGCGTTGGCGAGCGCGTTCAGGATCGTCTCTACCGGCACGCCTCGCTCCTGTTCGAGCAGCTCAAGTGCCTCCATCACGGCGAAATCCATCTTCATCGGCTTGCCTCCTTGCGCTGCTTCCCCGGCTTCGCGCCGCGTTCCCACCGGAACACCGTCTTCGCCGACACGATCTCACTCAACGGAATGGTCACGACACGCTCGTCGCCGGCAACCACACAGGTGTTGTCGTCCGCCGCATCGAGTGTGCCGCGGACCGTCGTCGTGTCGCCGCTCTCGAGGCGAGACGTCACCACGACCTCCCGGCCGATCGACGCACGGAACTGCCCGGGCCGGCGCAGTCTGCGCTCGAGACCCGGCGATGACACCTCGAGCGTGTAGGGCCCGTCTACGTCACTCTGCCCGTCCATGAGACGCGAGATACCCGACGTGGCATCCGAGATTCGTCCTATGTCGACTCCGCCATCTGCGTCGACGAGGACACGCAGGACGCGCCCCGACCACTCGACATCGTCGAGTCTCAGACCCTCGGCGGCCAAATACCGGTCGAGGAGATCCCAAAGCGCGGTCTCGTTCATGGTTTCCTCGCAGGAAGAGGCGGGCAGGGCGCCCACCTCACTCACGCGTCCGTAGGTTTACCGGAGGGAGTATACCGCGCACGCAGAACCCGCCAACGGCCCCACCTGCGGGTTTTTCGGCTAGTACGCCTTGGCGAACACGGCCAGGTGTTCCCCGGGACCTCCGCAGAACACACACGGGGCGAGTTCGTCCGGCTGCTCGAACGGAATGTTGCGGATCGTCGCCTGGGTGCGGTGCTTGATCTGGGCCTCGCAATCGGGCGAGCCGCACCAGGCTGCATTGAAGAAGCCCCCCTCCTCCCTGACCCCCTCCTCGAGTTCCTCAAACGTAGACGGGTAGGACGTGTGCTCGTCCCTGAAGGCGCTCGCTCGATCGAACAGGGATTGCTGGATCGCGTCGACGAGATCGGTCACTGCCCTCGGGACTCCCTCGAGGGGCACCGACTGCTTGCTTCCTAGATCCCTTCTCACGAGCACGACGCTTCCTTCGGCGAGGTCGCGTGGCCCGATCTCCAACCGTATCGGGACCCCCCTCATCTCCCAGTCGTTGAATTTGAACCCCGGGGTGAGATCCTCACGATCGTCCATCGTCGCACGGATGCCCGCATCGTGCAGTGATCCGGTCACGTTCCATGCGGCTTCCACCACGGCATCGGTTTCCCCGATCGGCACGACGACCGCCTGGTATGGCGCCAGTCGCGGTGGCAGGATCAAGCCCTGGTCGTCTCCGTGCACCATCACGACCATTCCGACGAGCCGTGTGCTCGCACCCCACGACGTCTGGTGTGGGTACTGGAGTTCGTTGTTCCGATCCAGGTATCTCGTTTCGAACGCCCTGGCGAAGTTCTGCCCCAGGTAGTGGGATGTTCCCGCCTGAAGGGCCTTCAGGTCGCCCATCATCGCTTCGATGCTGGACGACTCGACTGCGCCGGCGAACCTCTCGGCATCTGTCTTGGTTCCGAGGATCACCGGTGTAGCCGCCCACTCTTCGGCGAATCGTGCGTAGACCTCGAGCATGAGTCTCGCCTCGTCCCTGGCCTCCTCCTCTGTTTCGTGGGCCGTGTGACCCTCCTGCCAGAGGAACTCGGTCGTGCGTAGGAACAGGCGAGTGCGCATCTCCCATCGAACGACGTTCGCCCACTGGTTGATCAGCAGGGGGAGATCCCTGTAGCTCTTGATCCACTTGGCGAACATCGCGTTGATGATCGTCTCTGACGTCGGCCGTACGACCAGGGGATCCTCGAGTTTCTTCCCCCCGCCATGGGTCACGATCGCCAGCTCCGGGGAGAAGCCTTCGACGTGCTCTGCTTCCCGCTCGATGAAAGAGTAAGGAATCAACAGCGGGAAGTACGCGTTCTGATGACCGGTCTCTTTGAACATGTCATCGAGCGCCTTCTGCATGTTTTCCCAGAGGGCGTAGCCGTAGGGGCGAATGACCATTGATCCACGCACCGGCGAGTAGTCGGCGAGTTCGGCACGTTGCACAACGTCGGTGTACCAGCGGCCGTAGTCCTCGCTCCTTGGGGTGACCTTCATCGTGTCAGGCCTCGTCCGGCCCCGCGATCTTGGCGACCGACTGTCGCCGTTCGGTCGCGTGATTGGCGTCGCCCTGGAGTTCGAACAGCTCCCGGGCTTCCGACGCTGCTTCGGTGGCGACCCCACCACCGGCGGCGGCGAGCCGGGCTTCGGCTCCTTCTTCGACGAGTTTGCGCGCCTCCTCGAGGAGCGCATCGACCATTTCGTCTTCGGGCACGACCCGAATGACCTGTCCCTTGATGAACAGGTGCCCTTTGCCCCTGCCTGCTGCGATACCGATGTCTGCTTCACGCGCCTCTCCCGGACCGTTGACGATGCACCCCATCACGGCGACTTGGATCGGCAGATTCTCTTGGGCAAGGCGCTCTTGAGCCTCAGTCGCAACCTTGATCACGTCGACCTCTGCGCGCCCGCACGAGGGACAGGCGATGAGGTCCAGGCTCTTTCGCTCCCGTAATCCGAGGTACTCGAGGAGCTGGCGTCCTGCCTTTGCCTCCTCGACCGGGTCGGCGGTCAGCGAGAAACGAATCGTGTCGCCGATCCCCTCCATCAGCAGGGTTGCGATACCGGCCACCGACTTGATGAGCCCGGCCGGCGGTGGCCCCGCTTCGGTGACTCCGAGGTGAAGCGGATAGTCGACGGTCTCCGACAGGAGACGGTAGGCATCGACCATCGAAGGAACGTTCGAGTGCTTCACCGAGATCTTGATGTCGTGGAACCCCACGTCCTCGAGGTACCCGATCTCCTTCATGGCAGACGCGACAAGCGCCTCTGGGATGGGTCCTCCAAACTGCCGCAGGAGATCCTTGTCGAGAGAGCCTGCGTTGACACCGACTCGGATCGGCACGCCGCGATCCTTGGCCTCCTGTGCGACAACCTTGATCTGCTCCTCTTTGCGGATGTTCCCTGGATTCAGTCGCAGGCCGTCGACACCGGCCTCCAGCGCTGCGAGCGCGAGCCGGTAGTGGAAGTGGATGTCGGCGATGATCGGCACGGGAGACCGTGGAACAATCTCGGCGAGTCCTTGGGCCGCCTCCACGGTGTTGCAGGTGATGCGAACGATGTCGGCGCCCGCCCCGGCGAGGGCGTACACCTGCGCGAGCGTGCCGCCGACGTCGTCGGTCTTGGTGGTGGTCATCGACTGCACGCTGATCGGCGCGCCGCCTCCCACTGCGACACGGCCGACATGCACGGTGCGGGTGGACGTGCGCTCGATCATGAGAGAGTGATCGGGTTGGCGATGTCGAGAACGAGCGCGACCGAGAACAAGAAGATCACGAGCATCATGACCGCGGCGGCGATCGGCATGAGGGCACGCATGTTGGCCTTTCGCCCGGTTACACGTTCGTACAGCGCGATGACGAAGTGTCCCCCGTCGAGCGGAAACAGCGGAAGCCCGTTGAACACACCGAGCACGATGTTGAGAAGGGCGATCAGGGCCAGCAGCGCCTGCGCGTCGAGACCCTCGCCCAAGTGAACGATGCCCACCGGACTCACCGGCCTGATGTTGTCGGGAACATCAGTGTTCCCGACGAACGCGCCGGCGAGCCGAGCGAGGGACGATGGCCGTATCAGATTGCCGAACGAAGACAACGTCTCCGTCGTGGCGGTGCCGACGGCTCGGCCGGCGAGACCGGCCGCTCTGAGCACCCCGACACGTTCGACCGGATACGCCGGGTTGATTCCCAGATACCCGACGCGTGCACCCTGATCGTTCTGGGTGGATGCCAGCGTCGTTTCGAGCGTCATCTCCGTGCCGTCTCGATCGACCACGATCCGTACCAGTTGGTTCGGTCGTGCCGCAATTGCGGCGACAAGCTCGTCCCACGTGGTGACGTTCACCCCATCCACCGACAGAATCCGATCACCCGGTTCAAGGCCGGCAGTTGCGGACGGAGCCGGGGAACCGTCGTCGAGCGTCGACTGGACGGCGGCGACCATCGTCGTCGGATCGGCGTCGACGTTCCCGATGCCGAGGCCGACCAGGATGCCGAAGAACACCAGGTACGCGATGACGAAGTGAATCATCACTCCTGACAGCACGACCACCGACTTCTGCCAGAACTTCTTGTCCCTATAGGTTCGACCCTCGTCCTCAGGGCTGATCTCTTCGAGCGGATCCATCCCGACGATGCGGTTGTAGCCCCCAACCGGAATCGCCTTGATGCCGAACTCGGTCTCACCCCGGGTCGTCGACCAGATCTTGGGCCCAAACCCGAGGAAAAACTCGGTGACTTTCATTCCGGTCGCGCGCGCAGTCACGAAGTGCCCTAGCTCGTGCAGCATCAGCGAGGCCACGACAGCGACCAGCATGATCAGTCCACCGTACATGTCACCTCCAACCGTACCGACCCTGCATGTGTAATCAACATGCACCACCGACCAGGGAGTTCGCGATCGAGCGTGCCTCCGCGTCCACCCGCAGGACGTCCTCGACAGAGCTCAACCCGACCTGCGGAACTCGCTCCATGGTCTGCTCCAGGATCGAAGCGATCCCCAAGAATCCCAACCTGCCCGTCAAGAACGCTCCCACAGCGATCTCGTCGGCAGCATTGACCACCGCTGGCGCCGACCCACCCCGCTCCCCTGCTTCGATGATGATGTCGAGCGCAGGGAACGCGGCACGGTCCGGTTCCTCGAATGTCAGCGTCCAGGACGCAGGCTCGGCGACGACTCCGCCGGTGAGCCGCTGAGGATATGTCAGGGCGTACTGGATCGGGATACGCATGTTCGGCTCTCCCAACTGCGCCTTCATCGAGCCATCCTCGAACTCGACGAGCGAGTGGACGATGCTCTGCGGATGAACGACGATATCGATCTTCGAGTACGGGACCCCGAACAAGTAGTGGGCTTCAATCACCTCGAAGCCCTTGTTGGCAAGCGTCGCAGAGTCGATGGTGATCCTCGAGCCCATCGACCAGGTCGGATGACGAAGCGCTTCTGCAGGCGATACGTTCTCCAACTCGTCTCGGGACCTTCCTCGAAACGGTCCGCCGGACGCAGTAATAATCAAGCGTTGCACCGAACCGATCTGCTCTCCGACGAGGCACTGGAATACGGCCGAGTGCTCCGAATCGACTGGAATCAGTTCGCCGCCACCACGCCTGAGCGCGTCGAGTACGACCGGGCCTCCGGCAACGAGGCTCTCCTTGTTGGCGAGCGCGAGACGATTCCCTGCCTCCAGTGCTGCGACCGATGACCGCAACCCTGCCGCGCCCACGATCCCATTGACGACAATCGCACCCGGGGTCGAAGCGAGCTGCGCCGGAGATTCGGGGCCGAACCGAACTCTCGATCCGTAGGCTGCGAACCGCTCCCGCTCGCTCCCTGTCGGTGCTGCGACCCCGATGGAAGCCTCGGGAAACGCATCCGCGATCGCCGCCAGGGCGTCGGAACCGCGCCGAGCGACGAGCGCGGCGACGGGGAAGTCCAAGCGTCGGGCGACGTCGAGCGCTTGGCGTCCGATCGAACCGGTCGCACCGAGGACGACCAGGGGTCGGGTCATAGAAACCCGAGCCAGAGGAACACCACGTACCCGACCGGAATGGTGAACAGGTAGCTGTCCAGCCGATCGATGAGACCCCCGTGTCCGGGGAGAAGCGCCCCCATGTCCTTGACTCCGACGGCGCGCTTGACGAGCGACTCCGCCAGATCACCGAGTGGCGCGAAGACCGAAACGGCGGCTGCCAACCACAAACCAGCGGTGAGATCGAACTCGAACCACGAGATGACGGAGAGCAGGAATCCTGCGACGAAGGCAACCACTACCCCGCCGACGAGCCCCTCAAACGTCTTGTGGGGCGACAATCCCGGAGCCAGGCTCACCCGACCCAGCGCGCGTCCCACGAAATACGAGCCGGCATCGAAGAGCGCTGTGACGGCGATGATGGCAAGGATGAGCTGTTGCGAGTGCTCCGACTTGATGATTGGCATCGCGAACGCAAGGAGCGCTGCGATCCACACGACCCCGAAGACCGTGAAGGACGCATTCTCCAACGGACGACTCCTCGACAAGAGGGCATACCAGAAGACGACTGCGACGATCGTGAGTCCGATCACAATAGACACCGCCGACAGGGGTTGTGAGGAGAACCACGCGGCGGCAAGCACACCGATGGCCCCCAAGAATCCGAACAACGCGAGAGGTGCGTAGCCCGCCTGCCGAAGTGCCGAGTAGAACTCGACCATGCTCACGAGCGTGAACACGCCGATGAGGAGTGCAAGCCATCCTCCGCCGATGGCCAGCATCGCCAGCACCAAGGTGACGAGAACGACACCGGTCGCGGCCCGCACGAGCGTGTCTGAAGGGCCGCCTTGGGCCTCGTAGGTCTCGACATGCGTCTCACCTGTGACGTCGTCGAACCCGACCACTCCTGCCTCGAGACCGGGCATGTGAGCTGCGACGGCCTGCATCTCGACCTCTTCGTCGGCGGATCGTGCCATCGACTCGGCGAGACCTCGGTACTCCTCGGTGGTCGCGTTCAGGTAGTCGTCGCGGGTGAACTCGTCGAGTTCGTCCGTCAGGAAGTCCTCGAAGTCCTCGACTCCTTCGTCGACCTCGGGTCCCTCGATACCTTCACCGTCGATGTTGTCGGTACTCATACCTCGAGCAGCTCCTGCTCCTTGTGCTCCAGCAGCTCGTCGACCTTGGTGATCATCCGATCGGTGATCTCCTGCATCTCGCCCTCGGCGCGGTGGATGTCGTCGTCCGAGATCTCGCCATGCAGCTCGGAGAGCTCGCCCATGGCGTGGCGACGGATGTTGCGCATCGCGACTCTGCCGTCTTCGGCCATCTGACGCACGACACGAGTCAATTCGACACGCCGTTCCTCGGTGAGGGCCGGGAACACGATGCGAATGACATGACCATCGCTGGACGGATTCAGACCCATCCCGGATGTCCGGATTGCTCGCTCGATGGCGTTCACGGAGCTCTTGTCGTAGGGCTGCACGACGAGGAGGCGAGGTTCGGGTACAGAGAACGAGGCAAGCTGCTGAAGGTGGGTCTGCGTCCCGTAGTAGTCGACCACGATCCTGTTGAGGATGCCGGCATTGGCACGTCCAGTTCGCACGGTCGCGAACTCCGATTGCACATGTTCGATCGCCAGACTCATCTTCAACTCGGCCTCATCGAGAGTCTCCTGAATCATGGCGCGCCTCCTACTGAACCAACGTCCCGATCCGCTCTCCTCGTAGCGCCCTCACGACGTTGCCCGGCTTCGTGATGTTGAACACCACGATCGGGAGCTGATGGTCCTTGCACATCGTAGCGGCGGTCGAGTCCATCACCCGGAGTCCCTTGGCGATGAGGTCCAGATAGGTGACCTCCGGCATGAGCGTCGCGTCGGGGTTGGTGAGTGGGTCGGCGTCGTACACGCCGTCGACCAGCGTTGCCTTCAGCATCACCTCGGCGCCGATCTCCACCGCCCGCAATGCCGCTGCGGTATCGGTCGTGAAGAATGGGTTACCTGTGCCGGCGGCGAAGATGACGACGCGTCCCTTCTCGAGGTGTCTGATGGCTCGAAGTCGGATATAGGGCTCTGCGAGCGACTGCATCAAGATCGCGGTTTGTACTCTCGTAGGTACCCCGGCGTTCTCGATTGCACTCCTGAGAGCGAGCGCGTTGATCGCCGTCGCGAGCATGCCCATCGAGTCGGCCGTGGCGGGCTCAATTCCCGTCGCAACGGCCGACGAGCCTCTGAAGATATTGCCACCACCGACGACGATGCCGAGTTCGATCTCACGGTCGCCGATGGCCTCGACGATCTCGCCGGCGATCCGGCCGATCTGCCTGATGTCGATGCCGTTGCCGTGCTCGGGATCGGCGAACGCCTCCCCCGACAGCTTGAGCAGCACACGGCGGCGATCAACCATCACATCTCCTCGCCGACCGCGAGCCGGGCGAACCTCCGGATCCTGATGTTCTCGCCCATGGTGGCGGCGAGACCGGCGACCATGTCGCCGACCGTTCCGTCGAACTGGTTGCTTTTGATGAACTGCTGTTCCTCGAGCACGGTGTCTTTGTAGAACGAGCCGATGCGACCATCGACGATGCGCGAAATGATGTTCTCCGGTTTCCCCTCGTTGTGTGCTTGACGCGTGATCATCTCGCGTTCGTACTCGAGAGCGTCCTCCGGCACGTCCTCACGCCGGACCCAGCGAGGCTGCGCGGCTGCCACGTGCATCGCGACGTCGTTGGCCATCGCTTGGAATTCGTCGCTCTTGGCGACGAAGTCGGTCTCCGAGGCGAGTTCCACCAGTACGCCGATGACCGGCCTGTCGAACTGACGGTGGACGTACAGCCCGATCACACCGTCGTTGGCTTCTCTCCCCGCCCGCTTCTTGGCATCCGAAAGGCCTTTCTCCCTCAGATACTCTTTGGCCTTCTCGAAGTCGCCACCGGTTTCGACCAACGCGCCCTTCGCGTCCATCATTCCGACCCCTGTGACACGGCGAAGCTCTTGGACGTCTTTCGCGGTGAAGTCGGCCATCACTCCTCTCCTTCGCTGCTCGGCTCGCCCTTGAGTGCGATCTCTCGCCCCTCGATGCACGCGTCGGCCACGAACCCGGCCATGAGCTGGGCAGAACGGATCGCGTCGTCGTTTCCGGGAATCACGAAGTCAACCAAGTCTGGGTCACAGTTCGTGTCGACGAGCGCGATGACCGGAATCCCCAGGCGATGTGCTTCCTTCAGCGCGATCTGTTCTGCGTTCAAGTCGACGATGAAGAGCGCTTGCGGCAGATGAGTCAGGTTGCGCACACCTCCAAGCACCCGCTGAAGCTTCTCGAGCTCACGGTGAAGCCGGAGACGCTCCTTCTTCGGCAGCGTCGCCATCTCTCCCGACTCATCCATCCGCTCCAATTCCCGCATGTACGAGATGCGCTTCTGAATCGTGGCGAAGTTCGTGAGCATCCCACCGAGCCAGCGGAAGTTCACATACGGCATGTCGGCGCGAATGGCTGCCTCTTCGATCGGAAGTTGCGCCTGCTTCTTCGTGCCTACGAACAGAACGAGCCCTCCATCGGCAACCTCGTTCTTGACGAAGTCGTAGGTCCGGTTGATCTGATCGAGCGTCTGGCGCAAATCGATGATGTGGATGCCGTTGCGAGCGCTGTAGATGTACGGCTCCATCTTGGGATTCCAGCGCCGGGTCTGGTGTCCGAAGTGGACGCCAGCTTCCAGCAGCTGCTTCATGGTGACCGTGGACATGAGTCCTCCTGTTCCGGTTGTTCCTCCGCCCGTTCCAGTCAGTGACCGTTTCCCGCGACGAATCGACCGTTGGGAAGATACGGGCGTGCGTGATCTGGCAACTGTACCAGGCGGTCAACCGTGGTGAAACGCGGGCTCCGTCATGCGGTGGCGAAGGCTCATCACCGACTTCGTGTGGATCTGACAGACACGGGATTCGGTCACGCCGAGAACATCGCCGATCTCTGCGAGCGTGAGACCCTCGTAGTAGTAGAGGGTGAGAACCAGGCGATCCCGTTCGACGAGTCGGCTGATCGCATCGGCAAGGACGCGCTTGACTTCTTCTTCCTGGTAGACGGCCTCGGGATCGACTCCCTTTGGATCTGCCAAGAGATCTCCGACGGTGGCCGAATCCCGCCCGGGCGCGAGTAGCTCATCGAGCGCGACCAGGCCGGCCGACGACACCTCGGCCATCGTGTTCTGAAGCTCCCCGACCGGAACCTCCATGTGAGTGGCGAGCTCTTCGTCGGTGGGTGGCCGCTGGAATCGATGCTCCAGCTCGCTGAAGGAGCGGTCGAGTTCACGGGCACGAGCTCTGAGTGAGCGTGGTGCCCAGTCGAGCGCTCGAAGCTCGTCGAGGATCGCTCCCCGGATCCTGTTGATGGCGTACGTCTCGAACTTCACTCCCCGCTCGAGGTCGAACTTGTCGATGGCGTCGATCAATCCGAAGATGCCGTCCGAGATCAGGTCAGAGCGATCGACGCTGGACGGCAGACCCGACGCAACGCGGCCCGCGACGAACTTGACGAGTGGCGAGAAGTGCAGAATGAGGCCCTCACGGGCCTCCTGGTCCCCTGTGGCTTTGAACCTGCGCCACAGCTCCTTCAGGTGATCCTCGGATGCCCGATCAGGCCCGCGGGTGACTTCGGTCATAGGTTGCCTTGAGATGCTCGCGGGTGACCGCAGTGTACGTCTGGGTGGTGCCTAGTTCAACGTGCCCGAGCAGCTCCTGCACGGCACGAAGGTCCGCTCCACCTTCGAGAAGGTGCGTCGCGAACGAGTGGCGGAAGGCATGCGGGAAGGTACCCGAACGCGTCCGAACGGCCCTTCGGATCCCCCGCACCCCGAGCGGTCCTCCTCGGACCCCGATCCAGAGCGCGTCGGTCGCCGGCAGCAGCCGCGGGCGACCCTTGGCCAGGTACGACTGGACTGCCCGTCTGGCAGGCACTCCGAGGGGGACAGCCCGCTCCTTGTTACCTTTCCCGACGACCCGAAGGAACTCGGCGCCGACGACGTCATCCACACGTAGTGCTGCAGCCTCGGCAACGCGTACTCCTGTCGCGTACAACACTTCGAGCAGTGCCCTGTCCCTGAGTGTGACCGGATCATCACCCGACAGCCCGTCGAGGATCTCCCGTACGGTCCGGGCCGGCAGGGCGTGCGGAAGCGTCTTCGGTCGGCGAAGCGTTCCGAGGCGTTCAGACGGGTTCGCATCGAGGACGCCTCGTCGGGTCTGGTCGGTGAAGAACGCCCGGACCGCCGACGCCTTTCTCGCCACCGACCTCCGCGCGTACCCTCTCGTGTCGAGGTACGCGAGGAACCGCCGCACCAGTCCTCGATCGACGTCCGGAATCGCTTCGGTTCCCGCCCTGTCACAGAACGCCATGAACTGTGAGAGGTCGCGTCGATACGCGGCAATCGTGTGAGGCGACAGGTGTCGTTGCGACGCGAGCCGCAGCAGGTAGTCGTCGACCGACGCGACCGCCCATGCGGGCATCTCCGGTAGTGCCGTCATGCCGTCCATGGTCGCCGCCCCATACCGGGGCGTCAACGACCCTTCACCACGCGCCCTCCTTCGCGTCGGACGATCCCGAGTGCCTCGAGTCTGGCGACGCGCGCGAGCACCTCCGAAACGGGTCGCTCGACCGCGAGCTCGTCGATCGTCCTGCCCACGAGGTCGTCGACCGGTTCCCCGTCCGCCGGTACGTTGTCCAAGGGTGCCGGTGTACGCGGTGGACCGAGTACCAGGGACACGGCCTCGATGAGGTCCTCGGCATCGAACACGGGCACCGCGCCGTCCCTGATGACACGGTTGCAGCCCTCTGAGGTCGACCGGTCGACGTCCCCGGGGACGGCGAACACCTCCCTGCCCTGCGCGAGGGCCCGCCTCGCAGTGATGAGGGCCCCACCGGTCTTCGCGGCCTCAACGACGACCACGACTCCGGACAGCCCGGAGATGATGCGATTGCGCGGTGGAAACCGCCAGCCGTTGGGAGGCGTACCTGGCGGGTACTCGGTCACGACCGCTCCATTGTTGGCGACGAGCGCCCGACCGAGTTCCTCGTGCTCTCGCGGGTACCACACATCGGGCCCGCAACCGAGCACAGCGATGCCGCACCCGTGTGCATCCAGAACCCCGCGGTGGGCTGCACCATCGACGCCCCGGGCCAGTCCCGATACGACAGGCCATCCCGCATGGGCCAACGCCACACCGTATCTGCGCGCCAAAGACATGCCATAGCTCGTCGCTCGCCGCGACCCGACGACCGCCACGCCACGACCGGAAGGGACGGCGCCACGCACAAACAGCAGGTCGGGAGCGTCTGGAAGCTCGGCAAGGTGTCTGGGCAACTCCTCTCGGAAACTGATGGCGATACCTGCACGTGCGAGCTGCTCCAGCCGCTCGGCGGCGGGCACCAACCCCGCGCGGCGTGCCCTGTCGGGGACCTCGATCCTGCCCTTTCGGATCGCGTCCAGCACCGCCTCGGGCGAACCGTGGAGCCGCTCGAGCTCGGCTCTGCGGTCCGGGTGCATGCCGACGTAGGCAAGCTGCAGGCGGGCCTTCACCACTCCCCCCGAAACGACAAAGCCTCTGCGATGTGAGGTTCGTCGACGGGTCCAGCACCCGCGAGATCGGCAATCGTTCTTGCGACGCGCCTGATCCTGTCGAATCCTCTCCCCGTCAGTGCAAAGCGCTCGATGGCGGAATCGAGCAGCTGTCGAGCGTTTGGCGTCCACTCGAGGGCATCCAACTCACCTCGGCCGAGACGGCCATTCGATCCACCACGCTCGCTTTGCATCGCCCACGCCGCCTCCACTCGGCCGGCGACGGCCTGGCTCGACTCGCCTTCGGGGCCGAGCAGGTCTCCACGTGGTGGCCTGGGAATCGAGACACGAAGATCGAACCGGTCCAGCAACGGTCCTGAGAGGCGACGGCGATACCGATCGATCGCCGGGACCGAACACGAGCAGGGGCGCAAGCGGTCCCCCGCGTAGCCGCATGGACACGGGTTCGTCGCAGCGACCAGCTGGAAGTCGCTTGGGAACCGCACCGACACACCCTTTCGGGACACCACGACCCAGCCCGACTCGAGCGGTTGACGCAGCGCATTCAGGATGTTGATCGGGAACTCCCCGAGTTCGTCGAGAAACAGCACCCCCTTGTGAGCGAGTGAGATTTCGCCGGGAACGGGAACACCACTGCCCCCACCGATGATCGCCGGCATCGTCGCGGAGTGGTGCGGCGATCTGAAAGGAGGCATCTCCGCCCTGCCTGACCGACCAGCGGCGTCCCAGACCTGAGCTACTTCCAGACGCTCCTCCTCACCAAGCGGTGGCAGGATCCCCGCCATCCGGACCGCCAGCATCGTCTTGCCCGACCCAGGTGGCCCCCACAGCAGCACAGGGTGTCGTCCCGCGGCAGCCACCTCGAGCGCTCTTCTCCCGAGCGCTTGACCTCGCACTTCGGACAGATCCACCATGGTGGGGGGCGTGGAGTCGGCGGCCGGCCGGATCGGTGCACCGGGCGTGGTCCCCAGAGCCACCGCTACCGCTTCGGAGAGGGATCGCACGGCGCGAACCTCCGCACCGGGGACTCTTCTCGCCTCTGCCGCCGACTCCACCGACACGACACACGGCAGCCCGGTATCTCGTGCGACTACGCCCGCCCCCAACCCGCCCCGTGCGGCCCGCACGGTGCCGTCGAGTGCCAGCTCGCCAAGCGCAACGATGCTGCCGACCGTTGGCGGAACGCTGCCCGCCGCGGCAAGCACGCCGAGCGCAATGGGCAGATCGTACGCCGATCCGACCTTGGGGATGTCGGCAGGGGCCAGATTGACGGTCACGGTGCGGTTCGGAAACTGGAACCCCGACTGGACGATCGCCGATCGCACGCGATCCTTCGCCTCGCGGACTGCCGTATCGGGCAATCCCACCAGAGCGAATCGGTCCTTCGGTACTCCTATGTGAACTTCAACACGCACCGGTCTCGGTTCCACGCCGACCAGTGCGACGGAGGTGACGGTTGCGAACATGCCCCGACCCTACGGTCGGAGTGGGACAGGTCTATCCGACGAGCGTCGCCAGTTCCCCGGCCTTCCTCCATGGATCGAACCCGAGCTTCGGCCGCTCGGCTATGTGGACCATCGAGCAGCTCACGCAGACCTTGCGAACCAACCCGGCGCCTATTCCCTGTTCTTTGAACTGATGCTTGCAGGCTCTCATAGTCGGGTCATCGACCTGAACAGGCGTACCTGGAGGAGGAAGCGAATCACACGCCGGGTAGCTAGTCCATGAACTACACTGGTGTAACTCAAGGAGGTCAGGTGCTCGCGTACGAATCGACGGTGCTGGGGACCGAAGCGATCATGGACGCCTGCCTCGATCGGTACCGAGCCGCCGGCCTCTCCGCACGGTCCGTGGCATGGAATCGACTCGCGCTCGACGAAGCGACCGGCGATCAGTCTTCTGTGATCGTGAGCGACGAGTGCCTCGACTGGGTTCTCGCGGCGCACGGCGATCCAGCCGCCCACCGACCTGTCTTCCGTCGACTCGCCGCCGACGGCTGGCAGATCCATGTCCTCGTTCCCCTCGAACGGATGGGAGAGGCCCACCGCGGTCTCCGAGGAGTCGACGTGAGACTGCAAGGCTGGTGGTTGGACGATGGGAGCGTACACTTCGGGCAACCCGAGATTCCATGAAGCCATGCCTATACCGCTCTACACCCAGACCGTCATCGCACTCATCTGGGACTTCGACCGCACACTGATTCCCGGCAATCAGCAAGATCCCCTCTTCGACGAGTATGGCGTCGACGCACGCGCCTTCTGGTCTGAAGTCGACGGTCTCGTCGACTACTACCGAGCGCGCGGTGTACGAGTCGCCCGCGACACCGCCTACCTCACACACCTGCTCACCTACGTCGACCAGGGTCGCTTCGAAGGGCTCACGAGGGCGAAGCTCTACAAGCTCGGTGCGAGAATCGAGATGGCACCGGGAATCCCCGAGTTCCTCGAGATCTCGCAACGGTACGTCACCGAGATCCCCGAGTTCGCCCACGAGGAGATCTCCGTAGAGCACTACGTCGTGTCGACGGGCATCCTGTCGATGATCGAGGGCAGCGTCATCGCTCCGTACGTCGATTGGATCTGGGCGAACGACTTCATCGAACGTCCAGCACCGCCCGGATACCTCGACAGGCTCGGTATCGACGAACCCGACTTCCCCATCTCACACCTCGGCTACACGATCGACAACACGTCGAAGACAAGAGCCGTCTTCGAAATCAACAAGGGCGTCAACAAGACGCCGTCGATCGATGTAAACGCCCTCATGTCGGAAGAACAGCGACGCGTCCCGATCAAGAACATGATCTACATCGCTGACGGGCCGAGCGACGTCCCCGTCTTCTCGATTCTCAATCAACGAGGCGGCAAGACGCTCGGGGTGTATACGACCTCCCCGGTCAACAACTTCCGCCAGGTCCGTCAACTGCAGTCGCAGGGTCGAATCCAGGGTATGGCCGAGGCCGACTATCGGGAGGGAAGAGCGGCCTATCTGTGGCTCATCGACAGCATCGACCAAATCGCCCGAGAGATCCTCGACGCCCGCCACAAGGCATTCGCCGAGATTCCCCGTGCGCCCGGCCATGCCGAGTGATCCGGTGACCGTCGCTCCGGTCCAGCCGTACGCAGCCCGCAAACGGTACGTATGCCCGGGATGTGAGGGGCCCGTCGAGATCGGCGAGTTCCACGTCGTCGTGGTGCCGGATCTGGCCCCCGAGCTCCGACGACACTGGCATCGAGGCTGCTGGTTCAAGGAGTCGTCACACCCCAGGACCTGACCGGGCGTGGCCATACGCCGCCGCGCGGGTCACACGTCGGGCACCCAATGGACCCGGACACCATCGGGTCTGAACCCAACGGCGACGACATCGACCCGCCACGCACCGGCACGTCGTGCGAGCGACCAGACCTGTCTCCACTTCGCGTCGTCGAAGGCGTCGATGGGATCTGCGCGTCCGTCGTGGTCGAGTACCGCCGACTTCACCTCGACAGCGACGCGTCGTCCTCGGTGCTCTGCGAGGATGTCGATCTCACCCCGACCGATCCGCACGTTGCGCTCGATGATGTGGAACCCGTTGCGAACGAGGAACTGCGCGGCGATCCACTCCCCGAGCTGTCCAACCTGGCGCTTCGTCAGAGGCGGACGCCGGGCTCCAGCTCTTCGATATTCACGTCCCGGAATGTCAGTACCCGCACTCGTTGCAGGAACCTCGCCGGTCGGTACATGTCCCATACCCACGCATCCTCGAGCTCGATCTCGAAGTAGGTCGAGCCATCGTCATGGCGGGTGTGCACGTCGACTCCGTTGGCGAGGTAGAAGCGGCGCTCCGTTTCGACGACGTACTTGAACATCGGCAGTACGTCGCGATACTCCTTGTAGATCTTCAGTTCGATCTCGGACTCGTAGCGCTCCAGGTCTTCCTCGTGCATTCCGTTCCTTCCCGGTGCAGGAGATGGTACCAACGTGCGACCCATTCGGCACGTGTTCTATCAGCTGCCACTGACACCCAATCCACCTATCCGGCTGAGCGGCCAGATGCGAACAAACGCCTTGCCGACGATGGAGTCGGCAGGGATCGAGCCGAACACACGGCTGTCCTTGCTGTGGTTCCGGTTGTCTCCCATCATGAACACGTCGCCTTCAGGAACGCTGACCGGACCAAAGTCCGGCATGTTCGTGCCCGGATACAGGTACGGTTCGTCGATGGGGACACCGTCAACGAGCACCTTGTTGTTCCGTATCTCGATGGTCTCGCCGCCGACGGCGATGACCCGTTTGATGAGGTCCTCGATGTCGGGGGACCTGAGACCGAGCGATTCCCCGATGTGACGTATCACGGCGCTGAAGAACGGCTCGGACTTCTGTGTGTCTCCCCACGGCGGCATGAATACCACGATGTCACCGCGATTGGGAACACCGGAGCCGTACGCGAGCTTGTTGACCATCACCCGATCACCGATCTCGAGCGTGTGCTCCATCGAACCAGAGGGGATGAAGAAAGTCTGAACCAGGAACGTCTTGATCAGCACCGCGATGACGAGCGCGATGACGATCAGGAAGGGGAGTTCCACCCAGAACGGTGTTCGCTTGGTGGGTTGACGGTGCAACGACACGTGACTGTCAGCGTCGCTCTTTGATTCGAGCTGCCTTCCCGACCCTGTCTCGAAGGTAGTAGAGCTTCCCGCGACGGACCTTGCCGCGACGGGTGACTTCGATCTTCTGAATGATCGGGGCGTGGAGCGGGAAGACGCGCTCGACGCCGACGCCGAAACTGATCTTGCGAACCGTGAAGGTGCTCCTGATCCCGGCGCCGTCTCTTGCGATGACCACGCCTTCGAACACCTGAACACGCTCGCGACCGGCTTCCACCACGCGCACGTGTACCCGCACGGTATCGCCGGATCGGAAGTCGGGAATGTCGTCGCGCAGGTACGCGCTTTCCAGATGTTCGAGCATGATGAAGACTCCTAGAGCGGGCGAATGATCGCAGCCGACCGCGGACTCCGCAAGATAGCAGCCCTCAGTCGTTCTTCCGTTCCCAAAGGTCGGGACGCCGCGTCTTCGTTCGTATCTCGCGTTGTTCCTCGCGCCACGCCTCGATCCGTGCATGATCCCCCGAAAGCAGTACGTCAGGAACCATCCACCCGTGGTGATCGGAGGGTCTCGTGTAGTGCGGTTCTTCGAGCAGCCCGTCCCGAAACGACTCCGATACGGTCGACTCGTCGTTCCCGAGCGCCCCGGGAAGTAGCCTTGCGACCCCTTCGACAATCGCCAACGCGGCGGCCTCTCCCCCTGCAAGCACGAAGTCACCGATCGATACCTCCTCGTCGATCAGGTGTTGGGCGACGCGCTCGTCCACACCCTCGTATCTGCCACAGACCAGCACCAGATGCTCGAGCGTCGTCCACCGATCGAGTGTCGACTGCTCGAGCCGCCGACCTGCCGGCGTCAAGAGGATCCTGTGTGCATGCTCGAACGGAGCAAGGGCCTCCTCGAGTGGACCGACCATCAGGACCATACCGGGGCCACCACCGAACGGAGCGTCGTCGACCTGCCGGTACATGCCTCTGCCGTAGGCCCTGAGGTCGATCGCTTCGACGCGAAGCCGACCCTCGTCGACGGCTCGCCCGACGATGCTCACCGTCAACGGGATTTCGAAGAACTCGGGGAACAGGGTGATGATCGTGATCTCCAGCGAAAACCTCCATGAGCCGTAGGTTCCAGGGTATCCTCCAGACGTGGCTGACGAACAGCATCCCTATGCAGACCCTTGGGGCCTCCCCACCGAAGACTCGCCCGACATACCACCGTCGCCCCGGCCCTCCGAACCCGAACCCGAGGCGGCACCTGCGGAGCAGCCCGAGCCAGAATCGGTGACCGATTTCGAGCCGGAACCGGAGGACGCTGTCGAACCCGATGTTGAGGTCGACGCCGAGCCGAACGAGCCTGAAGAGACCACCCTGGAATCGGGCCTCGACGAGTCCCCTGAGCAGACGGACGACGCCCTCACTTCGCCTATGCAGATGGAAGCCAAGAATGTCCTCGACACGCTCGGCGCCGGGTTCGACGACCTCCCGGACGAGCCACCGGACTGGATGGATTCCACAGCCGCGGCTCCACCGAGCGTCTACAGGGAGCTCTCCGATCTCACACACTCTGCCGAAGAAAAGATCGGGAACGCCGACCTCGAAGAGAACCTCGAACCCGAACCCGACGAGACCACCGACCTCGAAGAGAACCTCGAACCCGAACCCGACGAGACCACCGACCTCGAAGA
>CAZQMF010000003.1:55076-55152 GCA_964594235.1 uncultured Acidimicrobiia bacterium | reverse complement strand
GAACCTCGAACCCGAACCCGACGAGACCGAACCGATCGAACCCGAACCAGACCTCGACGAAGCAGTCGCCTCGGCA
>CAZQMF010000003.1:0-54976 GCA_964594235.1 uncultured Acidimicrobiia bacterium | reverse complement strand
CGAGACCGAACCGATCGAACCCGAACCAGACCTCGACGAAGCAGTCGCCTCGGCACTCTCCGCCATCGAAACACCCGACGAAGACCTCGAACCCTTCGACACAGACACGGCCGAGACCGAACCGATCGAACCCGAACCAGACCTCGACGAAGCAGTCGCCTCGGCACTCTCCGCCATCGAAACACCCGACGAAGACCTCGAACCCTTCGACACAGACACGGCCGAGACCGAACCGATCGAACCCGAACCAGACCTCGACGAAGCAGTCGCCTCGGCACTCTCCGCCATCGAAACACCCGACGAAGACCTCGAACCCTTCGACACAGACACGGCCGAGACCGAACCGATCGAACCCGAACCAGACCTCGACGAAGCAGTCGCCTCGGCAGTCTCCGCCGTCGAGCCAGGCGAGCCCGGTGCCTCAGGCACGCAGACAGAGCCAGGGTTGATCGAGAGTCCCAGCGTCGCGTGGGGTTCGAACTGGGGCAGCGCAGCTCAAGGGTGGATACGCCAGGACGGGGGCCGCTCGACGTGGCGCCCCATCGTGACCACTACATCCGGCGTCGGTGCGTGGGAAGTGGACACGTTCCTCGGTATCGTCGCAGGCGACGCCACCATCGCCGAAGCCGGCAATCTCGCGGGGGCCCGGAAGGCGGCCCTGCAGACGCTGGTGGATGAGGCCCTCTCCAGAGGAGCACATGCCGTCGTCGGCGTCCGCACCGCGGTCCATGAGGTCGGGCGAAGTGTGATCTTCAGCGCAACTGGTACTGCGGTGACGCTCAGGAACCCGTCTTGACCAGTTCGAAGTCGCCCGATACCGACTTGAAATGAAGTTGTACTTCCATTCTCTGCTCGAGCTGAACGCCCGATGGCGACGGGAGCTTGATCCTGCCGGAGAGACTGCGAAGCTCGACATCGACACTACGTCCAGTCGGCAGACCCACCGTTGCGTCGCCTGAGACTGTCGCCACCCCGATGTCGGCTCCGAGGTAGTTCCTGACGACCACATCGCCCGATGCTGAATGCAGCCGCGCATCGCCGCGCGCCTCGCCGACGGTGATGTCACCAGAGGCGGTGTTCACCGTGAGGTCTTCCTCTGCTTTGTCGATCCGCACATCGCCCGACGCCGAGTTCACCTTGCCTTTGCCAATGAGCTTGTGGACTTCCAAGTCACCCGACGCCGACTTCAGCGAGAGCTCCCTGCGGACTTCGGCGATCCTTGCATCACCTGATGCAAGGGACGCAGTGAGATCCTCCACGGGTACCTCGATGTCGAGGTCGGCCGACGCGAGCGAGACCGAGACGCTCACGCCCTCGGGGGCGGTTACGGTGACATGCACCGATCCTCGCCAGACCCGCTCCTCCTGTCGCACGGTGACCGTGTCGCCGCTCTGCTCGACGATCGTTGTATCTGAGCCTCGACCTTGGAGGTCGACCACGATCGTTCCGGGATCTCCGCCGATGACCCGCACACTGCCCGACGCCAAGCGAATCGTCACCCTTGGTCGTTCTCCTACGGAGAAGGACTGCGTACTCATAGATTCACCGTCCCTGTCACCTTCTTGCCTACCTGCTTGACGTGTGCCTTGGACGAAAGCGCCTTCACGACCCATGAGTTCACCGAGTCGCCTGCACCCTCTGCGGCGTTCTCGACCATCTCCTTCACGGCATCCGGCAGCCGAAGCGTGAGCCTTGCCTCGTAGGAACCCGCCGCCTCATTGGGTGACTCGACGGCCCGCACATGAAGCTCCGGCTCCCCCTCCACAACGATCACATCGACCTCATAGTCTGGAAGCTGTGCCGACATCTCATGCGCTGCCTGCTGCGCGAGTTCCATCACGATCTGACGGACGGTTGGTTCGAGGATGGCGAGGATCGCTCGTCCGGCCGACTCGACTGACGGGTCCGTTCCGCCAAACGCCATCTGCCGGGACACCGCCTCCTCCAGCTGAGTGAGTGCACCGTAACTATTCATGACATCATTATGATGTCACAGAGACGTCACATTGTCAACCCCGTAGAGCGTGGTCCGACGCGACGGTGCCCGTCCGGCAGCGCGGATCAGCGATTCGAACGCCTGGGGCGTGACCTCCTGACCGTGTGAGGCCCCCGCCGACCTGGTGATGATCTCCCCCATCAACGTGCCGCCCACGTCGTTGCACCCGGCCTGCAACAGGCGTGTGGCGCCATCCTCGCCGAGTTTGACCCATGATGCCTGGATGTTCGGAATCAAGCCGTCGAAGGCAATCCTGGCGACGGCGTGCACGAGCACGACCTCATCCCATGTCGGCCCCGGTCGTGCGTCACCCGCCAGGTAGATGGGGGCTCCCATGTGCACGAACGGCAACGGCACGAACTCCGTGAAGCCTCCTGTCCGTTCCTGAACGGTTCGGATCACGTCGAGGTGATGTGCCCAGGAGTCCGCGTCGTCGATGTGGCCGAACATGATCGTCGCAGTCGACCGGAGACCGAGTTCGTGCGCGGTGATCATCACATCGGCCCATTCCGACGTAGTGATCTTGTCCGGGCAAAGGTGTCGCCGTATCCGATCGTCAAGGATCTCGGCCGCAGTGCCGGGAAGGGTCCCGAGGCCAGCGTCCCGGAGACGACGGAGATAGTCACGGACAGGCACGCCAAGTGTTTCGGCACCCTGCCAGACCTCAAGGGGTGTGAATCCGTGGATGTGCATCGAGGGGACGGCGGCCTTGATCTCCTCCACCAGTTCCACATAGAAGTCACCTGTGAACCCCGGATGGATGCCCCCTTGGAGGCACACTTCTGTCGCACCCCTCCCCCAGGCTTCGATCGCCATGGCAACGACGTCCTCAACACTCATCAGGTACGGCTCTCCGCGAAGGTTCAGGCTTCGGGGCCCTTTCGAGAATGCGCAGAACCGGCACTTGTAGGTGCACAGATTCGTGTAGTTGATGTTCCGATTGATCACGTACGTGACCGTGTCTCCGACTGCACGCTCCCGTAGTCTGTCCGCGGCCCACGCGATCGCCTCCACGTCGCTCCCACGGGCCCGGAGCAGCTCCGACAGCTCGGACCTAGACGGCCTGCTGCCAGACAAGGACCGGTACAGGATGCCGCTCACATTCGCACTAGCACCAACGAGGGGCTCTCGGGCAGTGCCGGCAGCTGCCCAGGCCGAATCGGTCCACTCCGCAGACAGTCGGGTATCAGGGGCTGGAACCGGCAGGTCCTTCCCTGGAGCCCACGAGGTGTCGGGACGTACGGCCCCGGAAGCGTCGACGTGGTGGAGGTACGCCGTCCACGATGCTCGAGGGAGGTGAGCGCGCAGATCGTCGATCGGCACGCCGAGCGGAATGCCGGCGCGTTCGACCAACCTCCCACCGAGCGCGTCCCGCAGGGCCGCGACCTGCGCATCGTCCCACCCTGCCAGCAACAGGTCACCAGCTCCTGCTCGGACCGCCGCCACCGCCTCGTCGACAGTCTCGGCGAACGTCGAAACGCACGCCGAGACACCCGGAAGACCGACGATCGATGAGGCTTCGCGCGGGCGATCGGATCGCAGATAGGCGGCTCCGCTGCGAGACAGCGCGTCGAGGACATCGGCCCTCGTCCCTGTGTCCAGCACCGTGAGGCGCCATCCTGGAACATCGGTTCTGATCTCATCGGGCCGCAGCACCCACGCGAGTGGCTCTCCACTTCCAACTCCGAGGGAGACCGTCAGGACTTCCTCTCGTGCCAAGTCGTCGATGGTCTCGATCGATGCAGCCGGGATCTCTCTGACCACACGGCTCGATGAGCGAGAGAACGTGATCATGCCGCGACCAGCCCCGACCCGTCGATTTCACCTCGGAGCCGGCTCAGCATCCGTTGATCGACCCATGTCGCGTCGATGAACTCCGGGTACACGGGCATGCGCGCTCTGAGATCAAACCCGGCAGTCTCGGTTCTGGTCCGCAGGTCCTCGAGATGCGGCCAGGGACGTTCGGGGTTCACCCAGTCGATCGTAATCGGCGACACTCCACCCCAATCGTTGACCCCTGCGTCGAGGTACCGCTCGAATCGATCGGTGAGGTTCGGCGGTACTTGAATGTTCATCGTGGGACCGAAGAGCCACCTCCCGATCGCAACAACCGTTGCCATGAACTCGGGCGTCGGTGTCGTTCGAGCTCGCATGGGTGTGTCGGCCTTCGGCTGGAAGTTCTGCACGATGACTTCCTGGAGATGCCCATAGCGGGCATGGAGAGATGCGAGCATCATCAAGCTCTCGACGATCTCCTGTGGCGTCTCGCCGATGCCGACGAGGATGCCACTCGTGAAAGGGACGCTCGCTCTGCCCGCCGACTCGATCGTCCCCGCTCGCACGGAGGGGACCTTGTCAGGGCTCCCGAAGTGCGGCATGCCCGGTTCGGTCAGACGATCTGAGATGTTCTCCAACATCAGACCCATCGACACGTTGGTCGGCCTGAGCGCCTCGATCTGTGCTGGTGTCATGACTCCGGGATTGGCATGGGGGAACAGCGATGTTCGCTCAACGATCAGCTCGGATGCCGCTTGCACGTACGCCATCGTCGATCCGAAGCCGCGTTCCTCCAAGAACGCGCGTGCCGCCGGCCACCGGTCTTCTGGCTGGTCACCGAGTGTGAGGAGCGCCTCGGTGCAGCCGTACCGCTCCCCTACACGTGCCAGATCGAACACTTCGTCGAGCGTCATATACTCCCCGCCCGCGCCGGGCGGCTTCGCGAATGTGCAGTAGGTGCACCGATCCCTGCACAGCGTGGTGAGAGGCACAAACACCTTTCGGCTGTATGTCACGGTCCTCCCTTTACCCTCGTCACGGAGCCGGCTCGCCTCTCTGTACAGCGGTTCTGAGGGTCTGCGGCCCACGAGATAGTCGAGAGCCAGCTCGGGATCGAATGGCGGATGCGACATAGCCCCACACGCTATCACGCAGCGAGGGTCTCTCCAGCGGGTAACATCGAAGGGTCGATTTCCCCAGGTCCAGGAGGAACTCCATGAAGATCGCCATCAACGGTTTCGGCCGAATCGGGCGCGCCGTGTATCGCATCGTGGCCGCGCGCGAGAGCACGCCAATCGAGATCGTCGCCGTCAATGACCTCACGGACGATGCAACGCTCGCCCACCTGCTCAAGTACGACACCAACATGGGTCGCTTCAACGGCACCATCACCCTCGAAGAAGGCGTCATGCACGCCGGCGGCCAATCGGTCAAGATGCTCGAGGAGCGGGACCCGTCGAAACTCCCATGGAAGGAACTCGGTGTCGACGTCGTCGTCGAGTCGACCGGAGTGTTCAGAACGAGGGAGAAGCTCAACCTCCACATCGAGGCGGGGGCCAAGCATGTCGTGCTGACCGCACCCGCAAAGGATCCCATGGACGCGACCATCGTCCTCGGCGTCAATCAGGACGCGCTGAGTCCTGACGATGTCCTGGTATCGAACGCATCGTGCACCACTAACTGCCTCGCGCCGGTCGCGAAGGTGCTCAACGACTCGTTCGGCATCGAACGGGGTTTCATGACCACGGTTCACGCCTACACGAACGACCAGCGCCTGCTGGACATGCCGCACAGCGACCTTCGGCGAGCACGCGCCGCCGCCGCCAACATCACCCCGACAACGACCGGCGCGGCGAAGGCCATAGGCCTCGTGATCCCCGACCTCGCCGGCAAGATGGATGGCATGGCAATGCGTGTGCCTGTCCCGGACGGATCACTCATCGACCTCGTCGTCGTGCTGAATCGTGACGTGACGGCCGCCGAGGTGAACGCAGCGATGCAGGCGGCGGCCGAGGGTCCACTCGCGGGCATCCTCGAGTACAACGTCGACCCGATCGTCTCCAGCGACGTCGTGGGCAATCCTCACTCGAGCATCTTCGACTCGGCGCTCACCAACGTCATCAACGGCAACCTCGTCAAGGTCGTGTCGTGGTACGACAACGAGTGGGGCTATTCGAGCCGCGTCGTAGACCTTCTCGAACTCATGGGAGATCAACTCTGAGGCGACCCCGAGGTCTCCTGCTCGTCACCATCTGGATGGTGGCAGGGTGCACGACGCTGCCAAGCGGCTCCACTGAGACTTCGACATCGCCGGCAACGACGTCGACCGCTCCGTCCTCCACTACGACGACCGCGCCATCGTGCGGAGGGGAGTTCTCCGACCGCGGAAAGCTCCTCTCGTTTCACGTCAACGGTGACGCCAGCCGCATCTCCGCTCTCCACACCGATCAGGACGGAGCATGCGAGCAGTTCGTGATCGGTTTCACGACGGAGGCGGGTGCACCCGCGACTTCGGCGGGCAACGTCGATGTCGAGTTCCTTCGTGACATCGGAGTGATCAGGATCGCACTTCCCGACATCGCCGACACCAGCATCACCGACGGTGTCTTCGAATCAGCGCTGGTCGATCGGGCGTACGTGGTTCGGTCGCAGGATGGGTCCCTCTACATCGACGCCCACCTGTCGGCACCTGCGATGGCGCGCGCGGAGATCGTCCAGTCACCAGCCAGGGTCGTGGTGCAGCTCGAGCCGGGTGGGGAAGAGCTCCCCTCACTCGCCCCGCGAAGCGACGTCGTGGTGCTCCTCACCCCGAGGGGACCCGAGGCGACCTACCCGCTGACCGTCTCGGGGTACGCGAGAACATTCGAAGCAAACGTGGTCGTTCGGATCCTGCAGGGAGGTTCGATCGCGTCGCAGCAGGTGACGACGGCGACCGACTATCTCGAAGCGTGGGGGGAGTTCTCCGTGGTGTTCGAGTCCGGTCCGAAAGGGGCCGTGCAACTCGTCGTTGGCGAAGGCGGCGATCAGGACGTGTCGGTGGATCTCGTCGTCAACTGAACAGGCCGGGAATCGGGTTCACCGTCACGAATCCACCCGAGATGTCGACGTGCGGTACAAGCGAGCGGACGAACGGCACATCCACCGTACCCCTAGAGGTCTGTACGACGAGTCGATCCTGCGCCCCGATGACGACGTCCACAATCTCGCCGAGTGGGGCTCCTTCCTGATCTCGGACATGCAAGCCGATGAGGTCCTCCGGCCAGTACTCGTCGGGCTCGAGTGCTCTCCTGTCCGCGGCTTCAATGGACAGCGCCTTCCCTCGGAGTCGTTCGGCGGCGGTCCGGTCGTCGACTCCCTCGAAGCTGACGATGAGCGACGCATCGTGCGGTCGACTGGCCCGAACCACCAGCTTCGATCCTTCCGGGGTGTCGAGAACGGCGCCGCGAGCGAACCGAGTGGGGTTGTCCGACTCGGACACGACAACGACCTCGCCTCGGACTCCGTGGGCTTTGACGATGCGCCCGACGATCAATCGACGAACTCGACTCCGGTGTGAAGGCCCTCTTCATCCCCGGCGGCCTTGGCGAGTGTTCGAACGGCCCTGGCGACCCGTCCTCTCCTGCCGATGACACGGCCCATGTCGGACTTCACGGTCCTGACCTCAACGACGACGTCCTCCGGTCCCTCTTCGACGAGCGTGATATCGACCTCGTCCGGGTGGTCGACGATCTGCGAGATGATGTACGCGACCACATTCTCGACGATGGCACCGCGGCTCATTTGTCGCCCCCGACCGTGTGGATCTGTCCTTTGGCGACCTTGAATGCAGACCAGGCACCGGACTTCTCGAGAAGACGCCGCACCGTGTCGGTCGGTTGCGCTCCATTCCTGAGCCACGCGAGCGCCTTGTCGTTGTCGATCTCGATCAGTGAGGGATCCTGTCGGGGATCGTACCGGCCGATGATCTCGATGAAGCGTCCGTCCCTGGGGGACCGCACGTCGGCGGCCACGACCCTGTAGGTCGGCTGCTTCTTCTTTCCCATCCGCATCAGGCGGAGCTTCACCGCCATGTCGTCACCTCAGCTTCCTCAGACCAGGGATCGCTTTGCCCTGGGCCATCATCTTCATCATCTTCTGTGCGTCGTTGAACTGCTTCAGCAGCCCGTTCACTTCCTGCGCCGACGAACCCGAGCCTGCGGCGATCCTTCGCTTCCGGCTGCCGTCGATCAGCTTGGGCCTTCGACGCTCCTCCGGGGTCATCGAACGGATGATCGCTTCCACCTTGCCCAGATCCTTGTCCGAGATCTGGACGTTGCGAAGCATTGAACCGGCGCCGGGCAGCATAGCAAGCAGTTGGTCGAGTGCGCCCATTCCGCGAATCTGCTTGAGCTGTTGGAGGAAGTCCTCGAAGGTGAACGATGCCGTTCGAAGTTTGTCGACCATCGCCTCGGCCTCGGTCACATCCCATGCGTTCTCGGCTTTCTCGATCAGTGTCAGAACGTCGCCCATACCGAGGATTCGCGAGGCCATCCGGTCCGGGTGGAACGACTCGAAGTCCTCGGGCTTCTCCCCCACGCCGACGAACTTGATGGGGCAACCCGTGACCTCACGGACCGAGATCGCCGCCCCGCCTCGTGCATCCCCGTCGAGCTTCGACAGTACGATCCCGGTCACGTCGACGTGTTCGAGGAACCCCCGGGCGACCCTGACCGCGTCCTGGCCCGTCATCGCATCGACGACCAACAACACTTCGTCGGGATCTACCGCCTTCTCGACATCGGAGAGCTCTCTCATCAGCTCCTTGTCGATCTGGAGGCGTCCCGCAGAGTCGATGATCACAACGTCATAGCCGTCGGTCTTGGTCTGCTGCATCGCGGTCTTGAGGAGCCTCGGCAGTTTGCGGTCGATCGCGACCGGTACTCCGACCTGCTCCCCCAACCTGACGAGCTGGTCGACTGCACCCGGGCGCCGAAGGTCGGCGGCGACGAGCAGCGGCCGGCGCCCCTTCTGTTTCAGGAGCCTGGCCAGTTTCGCTGCCGAGGTCGTCTTGCCGGAACCTTGAAGCCCAACCATGAGGATCGTCGCCGGACGGGCGGACGTCAGCGGCGCGGCCTCACGGCCCAGCGTCGTGATGAGCTCCTCGTTGACGATCTTGACGACCTGCTGTCCGGGCGTGAGGCTCTTGGTGATCTCGATCCCTACCGCCCGCTCGCGCACTCGTGCGAGGAACGTCTTGACCACCGACACGTTGACATCGGCCTCCAGGAGCGCGAGACGGATCTCACGGAGGGCCGCGTCGACGTCCGCATCGCCCAAACGTCCCTTCCCGCGCAAGCGCGTGAAGACACCACTCAGCCGATCAGAAAGGGATTCGAACACGGAAGAAGTGTACCGGGGAGGCGGGCTTTGCCCGCCGTACCAAGTACCAGGTACCACGTACCAGCCGGCGCAGCGAGCCAGGCTATGTCGTCACCTCGCGAAGGCAGTTAGAGCCACTCGCCACAGCACCAGCCCCGCGCCGGTAACGGCGGTCATGACCAGCACGAAGATCGGTGACACGTCGATCCCGAGTATCAACCCCCTGACGACCGCACCAAGTGGCGCGGCAGCGATCCAGGCGAGTGGCACGACCCATGCCGTTCGGATGTTGCGAACCACTCTCTCGTCAAAGACCCTGAACCATGGAGCGACGAAAGCCCACGCTGCGAGGAATGCGCCGATCGTGACCAGCAGTCGTCCGGTCTGGCCGAGGGTCTCGTGGGTGGCGAATCCAACGATGGTCAAGATGGCGATGACGACGGCATCGCCGACGGCGGTAGCGGTTCTCATCGGCGGGAGGGTAGTCATCGACCGAGTACCCTTCGTGACGTCGGAAGGAACCGCGTGAGCCTGACCATCGTCGATCATCCCCTCACCCAGCACTACCTCACAGTCCTCCGTGACCGCACCACCTCGACGGAACGTTTCAGGGAGACCACGCGCCGCCTGGCGTACACGCTCCTCCTGGAGGCCACAACCGATATCCCCACTCGCCAGATTCCCGTGGAGACACCACTCGAGGAGACGGTAGGTGTCCGGCTCGACCGCGCGATCGTCGCGGTTGCCGTCCTGAGGGCCGGTCTCGGACTCCTACAGGCCGTGCTCGACCTCATGCCCGGGGTCCGGGTCGGATATGCGGGAGTGCAGCGTGACGAGGAGACGGCGGAACCGCAGGAGTACTACACGAAGTTTCCCGACCTGGCGAACACCAGGGTTCTGATCCTCGAACCCATGCTCGCAACGGGCGGATCCCTCTCGTGGGCCGTCGACAAGGTCAAGGAGCACGACGCGCGAGACATCACGGCGCTATGCGTGGTCACTGCACCCGCCGGGGTCGAGCGCATGGAGCGCGATCATCCTGACGTGCGGATCGTCGCCGCGTCGCTCGATCGGGACTTGAGCGCCAATTACTTCATCCAGCCCGGTCTCGGTGACATGGGCGACAGGCTCTTCGGGACGCTCTGATGTCCGCCTTCCACGACGATGTAGCTGCCGCAATCGCCAGGCTGGCCCCAGGTGAGGTGGTGACCTACGGCGAGATCGCCGCGCAAGCAGGTCACCCCGGCGCAGCCAGGGCGGTCGGCAATATCCTGCGCACCTCCTCAGGTGTCCCCTGGTGGCGGGTGGTGTCGTCACAAGGCCGGCTGGTACCGGGATGCGAGGGCGAGCAGGCCCGCCGCCTGGCCACTGAAGGGATCACGGTGCGCGATGGTAGGGTGGTCCGCTCATGAATGCAGTCGACCTCATTCGGCACAAGCGAGACGGTCGCGAGCTATCACCCCGCGAGATCAGGTGGCTGATCGAGAAGTACACGGATGGATTCGTCACCGACTACCAGATGGCGGCGATGACGATGGCGATCTTCTTCTCCGGCTTGAATCCGGATGAGCTCGCCGTATGGACCGACGCGATGCTGCACTCCGGGGAGGTACTGGATCTCGGCGAGATCGTAGGTGCCAAGATCGACAAACACTCCACCGGAGGCGTCGGAGACAAGGTGTCGATTCCCCTCGTCTCGATGGTCGCGGCCGCAGGCGTGCGGGTTCCGATGATCAGCGGACGCGGCCTTGGCCACACCGGCGGCACCCTCGACAAGCTCGAAGCGATACCGGGATTCACCACCACCCTGGATCCGAAGTCCTTCGTCGCCCAACTCGAAGAGATAGGCCTCGTGCTCGCCGGGCAGTCCGAGTCCCTCGTCCCGGCTGATCGGAAGCTCTACGCGCTCAGGGATGCATCAGGAACGGTCGAGTCCAGACCGCTGATCGCCTCGTCCGTGATGTCGAAGAAGCTGGCGGAAGATCTGGACGGCCTCGTACTCGATGTCAAGGTAGGGAGGGGCGCTTTCATGCGTGACATCGATCAGGCACGCGCGCTCGCCAGGACGATGGTCGACCTTGGCGCCGCCCACAAGGTGCCCGTCGTCGCCCTGCTCACCTGCATGGATCAGCCTCTGGGAAGGGAGGTCGGAAACGCCTCCGAGATCAGCGAGTCACTGCAGGTGCTTCGTGGAGAAGGACCCGACGACCTCACGGAGATCACGCTCAGCCTGGGCTCCGAGATGCTGCTGCTCGGTGCGATCGCCACAGATCACCAACAGGCTCGCGAGATCCTCCAGCGCACGATCGATGATGGGAGCGCCTTGGAGAAGTTTGCCGAGGCGATCGAAGCGCAGGGTGGGGACCCACGCGTCGTCGAAGACCCCGAACTGCTCCCTCAGCCTGCCGGACGAATCGACATCCCCGCTCCGCGGGGGGGCTTCGTGACGGTGTGCGATGCGTTCACGATCGGTATCGCAGCCATGCGTCTCGGTGCCGGACGCGAACGCAAGGAAGATCCGATCGACCCGTCGGTGGGAGTGACCGTGCATGCCAAGGTCGGCGACACGGTGACCACCGGCCAGCCCCTCGCGACCGTGGCCTGGACGGATGAAGCGAGGCTGGAGGCAGCAACAGAGATCCTCGAGCGCGCGTGGCGCATAGAAGACCAACTGGTACCGCCGAACCCCATTGTTCTCGAGGAGATCAGGTGACCGGATCGATCTCGACCGCTGTAGGTGCGATCACCAAGCGGTTCGGTCGGAGCTACCACAGGGCGGCGGTCGTCCTCGGTTCCGGGCTCGGCGACTACGCGTCCTCGCTTCCTGGCGCTCTACCGATGCCCTACTCGGACATCCCCGGTTGGCCCGTTCCGACCATCGCCGGGCACAGCGGCACGCTCTACTCGGCCGACGTGAATGGGCCGATCCTCATGCTCTCCGGGAGAGCACACATGTACGAAGGACGACCGTTGGATGAGGTCGTGTTCGGTGTGCGAGTCGCCATCGCCGCCGGAGCAAGGATCATCGTGCTCACCAATGCTGCAGGGGGTGTCGCCGACGGCCTGCATCCTGGTGACCTGGTGCTCATCTCGGATCATCTGAACCTGACCGGCCGAAACCCGCTGACCGGCCCCAACGACGATCGTCTCGGCCCGCGATTCCCCGACTTGACCCACCTCTACTCGCCCACACTGCGCCACCTGGCCCGGGAGGCAGCAGCAGAGGCAGGGGTGAAACTCGGTGAGGGTGTCTATGCGTGGCTTTCCGGGCCCTCCTATGAGACCCCAGCGGAGATTCGCATGGTGGCGACACTCGGCGGGGACCTCGTTGGAATGTCCACCGTCCCCGAGGCCATCGCGGCACGCCACATGGGAGCCGAGGTCCTCGGGATCTCACTTGTCACGAACCTCGCAGCAGGCTTGTCCCCAACGCCATTGACCCACGAGGAGGTCCAGGAGACGGCGTCGATGGCAAGGGACCGTTTCACGAGGCTCCTGGACTACCTGCTGCCTGCACTCGGCTGACCATTGCTAGCATTCGCGAACATGAACGAGAGAGGAGCCCACGTCCGATGAACGTCGCGGTGTGTACGAAACAGATACCAGACCCGGCGGCACCCTACCAGCTGGATGCGGAGACCCACTTCCTCGAGCGCCCGACCGACCAGATCCTCGACGATACCGACCGATACGGTGTCGAGATGGGGCTCCAGGTAGCCGAGCAGACGGATGGATCCGTGACGTTGGTATCGATGGGCCCCGCAGGAAGTCTGCAAGGTATCCGCCAAGCGCTCGCGATGGGCGCCGCCAAAGCAATCGTGATCGAGGATCCGGCACTGCAAGGTGCGGACTCATGGACAACCGCCCAAGTGCTCGCGGCTGCAATCAAGCGCGAGGAGTTTGACGTCGTGATCGCCGGCACCGAGTCGACCGACGGCTCGGCCGGTGTACTTCCCCAGCAGCTCGCCGAGCTTCTCGGAGTACCGTCCCTCACGTTCGCCAAGCATCTCGAACAGGAAGACGGCACGATCCGCATCCAACGGCAGACCGGGTACGGCTACGACGTCGTCGAATCTCCCACACCGGTCCTCGTGACGGTCACATCGGGCGTCGTCGAACCCCGATACCCGACCTTCAAAGGCATCATGGGGGCCAAGAAGAAACCTATCGACGTGATCGGTCTCGGGGATCTCGGCGTTTCACCCACCACGACGCAGAAGATCGTCGAGGTACGGCCGGCTCCCGAGCGTGCCTCCGGCGAAGTCATCGAGGACGACGGTGAGGCGTATCAGCGGATCCTCCAAATCCTCGAACAAGCGAAGGTGATCTAGATGAAGGTCTGGGTTTTCATCGAGGAATCGCAGGGTGAACCGGCTCCGATCGGCTTGGAGCTACTGACAAAGGCGCGGGCGCTGACCGAGGCGCCGGCTGTCGCCTACCTCGGCAATGGTTCCGACGAGGCGTTTGCCCAACTCGGCAGCTATGGCGCCGCGACGATCTACCACATCCCGACGAACGATCACTTGCCGAGCGCCGCAGGGGCGGCTGCGCTCGCGACGCTGGCCGAGACGTACGATCCCGATGTGATCATGTTCGGCTTGACACCGACCGACAGGGACGTGGCAGGTCGGCTGAGTGCCCGGATGGGCCTTCCGGTGATCTCCAACGGCATCGACGTGCTCATCGACGGCGAGTCGGTGACCGTCACCAGCGAGATCTTCGGCGGCAGCCAGATCGTCGAAACTGCATTCACAGGCAAGACGCCACACCTGGTCGTGCTCCGGCCGAAGTCGTTCCCGGCGGAGCCGGGCGGTCAAACGACACCCACGGTCGAGACCGTCGGTCTTCCTGACGTCGGCCATGCCGGCGCCGCCATCGTGACCGAGAGCCACGTCGAGGAACGGGAAGGACCCCAGCTCGAGGATGCCTCCGTGGTCGTGTCGGCAGGTCGAGGCATGGGTTCTGCTGAGAACCTCTCGCTGACGCAGCGCCTCGCAGAACTGCTGGAAGCCGCGCAGGGGGCGACTCGTGCCGTGGTCGATGCGGGTTGGGTCCCCTACTCCCTCCAGATCGGTCAGACCGGCAAGATTGTCAAGCCGGACGTCTACATCGCCTGCGGGATCTCCGGTGCTATGCAGCACGCCGTCGGAATGAAGGACTCCAAGGTCATCATCGCGATCAACAAGGACGAGGAAGCACCGATCTTCGCATTGTCCGACCTCGGCATCGTCGGTGATGTCAACAAGGTGCTCCCGAAGCTGATCGAGGCGCTCGAAGCCAGGAAATAGCCAGAAGCCGACAGCGGACAGACGTCAGCAGGAATACGCTGCTCACATGGCAGCACGGTGGCTCGCCCCGACGATACTCGTCGCTGTTCTCGTCGCGTGCTCCACTGACACGGGCGGGTCCTCGTTCCGACACGACCCCTACCCCTTCACGAAAGCAGTGGCCCCGACGGCGACACCAGTCGATGGGACCTATGCTCGAGTCGTTCCCCGGGAGCTTCTCGGAGGAGATGCGCCGTGCGTGAGGTGTCCTCCCTACCGCTTGACACTCGGACCCGAGATCATAGGTTTCGACAGAGGTACGTACCGGGCCTACCACTGGGGCACCGGCTATGTCGCCGTCGGAAACTACACCCTCGACAACGGGACCCTGACGCTCTTCAACGACGCCTGGTGCCCGGTCAGCCGGGGCGTGTACGAGGTCGAGGCCGCCGACGGGTTCCTTGCGCTCCGGACGATCGAGGACACGTGTGCCTTCGACTCCGTTCGCGCGCGCTATCTGGAGGCGTTGCAATGGAGGACACTCCACACACCCGAAGGCGTCTATTTCTCCCCGAATGACGACCGCCTGCTGATCCTCGACGGCGAACTCATCGTCGAGTCCGCAGCGGGGAAGATCACCATGTCGGCCGGCTACACCGCGTCGAAGACAACCATCACTGTCACGGCCGGCGCCTGTGCCGAGCCGTTCCGTTGGACCACACACGACGGGGTGCTCCGTCTCGGACCCCGAGGCGGGTCATGCTCCGTTGATCTACCCGCCGTCGCCTGGTACCCGGCAACCTGAGCCGCCGACTACCGGCCGTCTCAGCTGTCGGCCTGGAGCCTGAAGCCGTGCGGAAGCAGCTCGGAGAGGGCATACGTACCTGCGCCTCCGTCGGGTTTGGCGACGATGACCTCGCGGACCCCGAATTCGTGGAGCCGCTGCCGGCACTGCCCACAGGGGAACGACTCATCATCTGCCGCTGCATCGATGCACGCGACGGCGACCGCGGCCAATTCGGTCCTCCCGGCGGTTACCGCTGCCGAGATGGCGCTGGCCTCCGCGCACGTTCCCGACGGATACGCGGCGTTCTCCCAGTTGACACCTGGATAGGTCGTCCCATCGTCGGCGACGATGATCGCACCCACCCGGAACCCCGAGTAGGGAACATAGGCATTTTCCGCAACGGTCCTCGCTGCGTCGAGGAGTTCCTCCGGCGTCACGCGTCCTCCAACATGGCGTCGACGAACACCGATGGTACAAACGGTATGAGATCCGCGACGCCTTCTCCAGTGCCGATCAGTTTCACGGGGATGTCCAACTCGCGCTCCACGGCGACGACGACCCCGCCGCGCGCGGTGCTATCGAGCTTCGTGAGGACGATGCCGGTGACGCCGACCTGATCGGTGAAAACCCTGGCTTGCGCCAGTGCATTCTGCCCGTTGGTCGCGTCGATCACGAGCAGGATCTCCCCCACCTTTCCGGCCGTCCTCGCGAGTACCCGAACGACCTTGCCGAGCTCTTGCATCAGGTTGTGCTTTGAGTGAAGCCGGCCGGCGGTATCGATGATGGCGACGTCGTGCCCACGTGCCTTCGCCGCCTCGTAGGTGTCGAAGGCGACCGACGCGGGGTCCGAACCCTCCTGACCGGAAACAATGTCGGCACCGACACGCTCCGCCCAGGTCTTCAGCTGAGCATCGGCGCCGGCGCGAAACGTGTCGGCGGCCCCGAGGATCACCGTCTTGCCCCGACGTGCGAGGAGGGCTGCGAGTTTGGCGATCGTCGTGGTCTTGCCGGCCCCGTTGACTCCTACCACCACGATCGCCGAAGGCGTACCCGTCAGACGAAGGTCGCGGGGGCGGTCACCGAACTCCGAGAGCAACTCCTCTCGAAGCACACGACGGGCCTCCTCGGGCCCCTCCGGATGGCGTTCTTTGACACGTTGAACGATCTCGTTCGTCGCGACGACACCGACGTCGGCGGCGAGTAGAGCTTCCTCGAGGCCCTCCCAGAACTCGGACGTGGATGCAGCAACTCCAAACAGCTTCTGCAGACGGCCACCAAACGCCGATCTGGTCTTGTCCAGATAGGCGGGCTCTTCCGGGTGTGCATCGCGTGCGCGGGTCGACGTCGTCGACCGGCGAGTGAGTACGACTGCTACCCCGGCCACGATGATGATCGCGATCACCGCGATCAGGATCAGCTGGGACGTCGTCATACCGTGAGCCGGTCACTGACCCGCTTGGACAACACCTGCGATGAACCTCCTGGTTCCAGGGTGACACCGTAGATGATGTCGGCGATCTCCATCGTCTGCTGCTGGTGGGTCACAATGAGGAGCTGGGCCCGTTCCTTGAAGCGGGACACCAGCCGTAGGAAGCGCCGAAGATTGGCGTCGTCCAGGGCCGCCTCCACCTCGTCGAGGATGTAGAAGGGCCCCGGCCGTGCCCGAAACACTGCAAACAGGAACGCGAGTGCCGCCAAAGACCGTTCTCCGCCCGAGAGAAGACTCAGTTTGCCAACCTTCTTGCCGAGTGGCATCGCCTCGACTTCAACACCGGTCGCCAAGGGGTCGTTCTCATCGACCAGCCGTAGCCGTCCGCGACCACCAGGAAACAACAAGCCGAAGTACTCCTCGTAGTGCACGGCGATCTCTTGAAACGCAGCCAGGAACTCCTGAGCGATCCTGTCGTCCAATGCGCTGATCACCTTCCGAAGATCTGATCGGGACGACTCGAGATCCTCGAGTTGGGCGGAAAGGAAGTCGTGCCGCTCCTTCAGTTCCTTGTACTCCTGTGCAGCAAGCGGGTTCACCGGACCGAGTCGTCGCAGCTCTGCTTCACGGCTCTCGAGCACGGCGTGGAGGTCCCCTTCCAGATCCGGCGACTCGACTGCAAGCGCCTCCTCTTCGGATGCGTCTGCGTCCCTGCGAAGACTCTCGGCGATGGACTCGCGTCGAACGTTCAGTTCCGCCAGCTCGATCGCGATACCCGACGCCTGTTCGCGGGCGACCTCGATGCCGTTCCTGAGTTCCTCGAGCCGGGTACGCGCCGCCGCGAGCCTTGCCCCGGTTTCGCCGGCCTCGGCCCGCAGCAACCGCTGGCGTTCCCTGAGCGCGCCGAGCTTCTCGCTGACCGCGTCAAGAGCCGCGATGCAATGCTCCTCGATACCCGACAGGGTCGTGATCGCCTCGGGGTCGACCGGACGGTCTGTGGCAGAGTCGAGTTCTCTAGTGACCGTACGCAGGCGATCCTGTAGCAGCCGGTGACGCTCGACGACGGTCGCCAGCGTTTCGGCTGCCTCTCTCCTTGCCCGCGCGGCAGACTCCCGTTTCGTCTCCACCTCACGGCGGCGGTCGGCCATCTCCTGCCATGCCCGCTGACGTTCGGCCTCCTCCCCTTCCAGATCTCGTAGGCGAGATCGAAGCCGCTCGATGCGAGCCTCGCGTTCGCCGGACTGTTCGATGAGATCTGAGCGTCGCTCCTCGAGGGTCTCCATCTCTCGTTCGGCATGGATCGAGCTCCGTTCACGCAAGGTGAGCGCTTCGGTCATGCCACCGAGGCGTGCCTCGAGCGCTTCCAATCCTTCGAGAGCACTCCGCTCGGCATCCCGCGCATCGTCGAATGAGCGCTTGGCCTGGGTGAGCAAGCTCTCGGCTCTCGCCGCTTCGATCTCCGCTCGTTCGAGTCCGACGAGCGCCGACTCCAGCATGGCGGGCGACGCACCGTCGGGATGCGCGATGTGCATGCCGTCGGCATCGACGAGATCTCCCTCCGGCGTGACCGCACGGATCTCGGAGTGCCTCGACACGATGTCGAACGCGGCACCCCAGCCCTCGACGACGACCACGTCGCCCAGCAGCCGTTCGGCGAGTGCTCGATCGGCCGTACTGCCAAGAAGGTCGACGAGCCGATCGGCACCGACGGCAGGAGCCGATGACACCACCGGCAGTTCTGACCCGGCGACGACTGCGATGCCGCCGAGCCCATCTCTCTTCAGCTCCTCGACGGAAGTACGCACGTCCCGACGGGACTTGGCGACGACGGCCCCGGCCCACAGACCGAGGGCTGCGTCTACCGCACGGGCGAGATCGGTGGGTACGGCGAGGACCGCCGCCACCGATCCGACCACGCCGTCACGTTCGAGAAGTCGATCCCGTGCCTCCGGGTCTGTGGCGCCCGACACCGCCTCCTCGATTGCTTCCGCGCGGGCTCTGCCGGCGGCGAGCGTCAAACGAGCTCTTGCGACCTGTTCGTCTGCTCGTTCCCACTGTTCCTGGAGGCTCTCCCTGATTGCACGCGTCTGCTCGTAGCCATCCTGGGCGGCAGCCGTCTCCCTATCGGTGGCCCGGATGCCGCTTCGCAGTTCGTCGATCTCCGTCGACTCTTCCGAGATCCTCGCCGCGAGAACTCCGAGCCTCCGCTCGACGTCCCGCAGCTCACGCCCATCGCGCTCCATCGCCGCCTCGAGTGAGCTGAGATCGCCCCGCACGACGGCGAGCGCGCCCTCGACGGGGAGAGAGTCCTGATCCGCCAGGGATCGAGCCTCATCCTCGAAGGACCGAATCGTCTGCTCCGCGCGATCGGCCGCTCTCTGCGCCTCCGCCATGTCATGGGTTGTCGATGTCAACTCCGATTCGAGGTCGGCAGCCTCCGTTTCGAGATCTCGCCGACGCTCCCCGGTACCCTCCAGCAGCGCCTCGGCGGCCCGGCGACGCTCTCTCGCGACTTGACCGACACGGCGAAGCCGCTCGCCTGTCGTCTCCAAGCGGGCCGCAGCAGTCGAGTCCCTGTCGAGTGCCCTCCCCGCGCTCCCGGCCACCTCGACGAGACTCGGAAGTCGGTTCTCCAGTTCGCTCCGCTCGAACGTCGCGGCTTCGAGACGACTCGACCAGGACCTTTCGGACTCCTCGAGCTCCGCCAGTCTGCGTTCGGTGGCACGCAGGGCCTCTCCCCCGAGGAACAGCCGCAGGGTGCGGATCGTCTGCCGGAGTTCCTCGTGCCGCTCTGCCGACTCCGCCTGGCGCCTAAGTGGGCGGATCTGCCGCTTGAGCTCACCAAGGATGTCGTTCAGCCGAAGCACGTCGGCGTCGGTGCGCTCCAGCCGCCGCACCGATCGTTCCCTGCGAAGGCGATGCTTCAGCACCCCCGCGGCCTCTTCGATCACGGCGCGATGATCTTCCGGCTTCGCGTTGAGGAGATCATCGATACGTCCCTGCCCAACGATCAGGTGCTGTTGCCGGCCGATTCCACTGTCTGAGAGAAGCTCTTGGATGTCGAGCAGGCGGCAGTCGACAGCGTTGATCTGGTAGTCGCTCGTCCCATCGCGGTAGAGGCGCCTGGTGAGCGAGACCTCATCGAGATCCAACGCCAACGCGCGCGAGCTGTTGTCGAGTATGAGTGTGACCTCGGCCCTCCCGAATGCGGGCCGGAGCGAAGTACCGGCGAAGATGACATCCTCCATCTTCTGCGTGCGCAGCGAACGCGTCGACTGCGTGCCCATCACCCACGCGATGGCGTCGACCAGATTCGACTTGCCAGAGCCGTTGGGTCCGACGACAACGGTCACCCCCGGCTCGAACTCGAGCCTCGTTCTGTCGGCGAACGATTTGAACCCAACGAGCTTCAGTGATTTCAAGAACAACGAACTACACCTTTGTGATTCGTAAGAGGCTATCACAGGTGCTTCAGCGAACCGTGAAACCCTCGAGATCCGGATCGACGGGAACCACCTGTTGGTCGACCTGTGCCACGACGGCAGCTCGCGGACCTGTTCGGATCAGATCGAGCATTGCATCCACATCGGATCGTGCACCTTGCACATGCAGCTCGACCTCACCCGACGGGAGGTTGCGCACCCACCCAGCGACGCTCCTCGCCCTGTCGAGCGCAAAGTAGCGAAACCCGACGCCCTGCACCCGTCCTCGAACGACCGCTCGTATCGCGATAGTGCTGTCGGCGGGCGCCGCCACGTGCTCGAGCACAGCACGCGCCGCTTCCTGCTGGGCCTCTTTCTTGGATCGACCCGTACCCTCTCCACGAACTGTCCCTTCAACGGAGACCGTCGCCGTGAAGACACGATCGTGGTCAGGTCCCTCACCGCGCACCTGGTACACGGGCTCGAGGTGCGCCTGAGCGAGGACTTCCTGAAGCCTGGTCTTGTAATCCCTGCTACCGGGCGACACAGACCTGGCCTGCACCCGCGACTCCCATTGGCGGTGGATGATCGGACGGACGGCGTCAAGGCCACCATCGAGGTACACGGCTGCAATCATCGCCTCCATCGCGTCCGCGAGGATCGAGTCCTTCTCGCGGCCAAGCGAGGCCTCCTCGCCGCGACCGAGACGCAGTTCAGCTCCGATGTCGAGCGATCTCGCGATCGTCGAGAGCGTGTCGCCGCTCACGAGCGATGCCCTGAGCTTGGCCATCTCCCCTTCGCGCATCTGATCGAAGCGCTCGTACAGCAGCTCGGTCATCACGAGCTCGAGAACTGCGTCGCCGAGAAACTCCATTCGCTCGTTGTGCTCGGCCCCCACGTGCTCTGCGGTGTACGAGCGGTGGGTCAAGGAGACCTCGAGCAGGGTCCGGTCGTCGAACCGATAGCCGAGCCGTCGTTCGAGATCGGTCACAGGCGCCGCCCGATCTCCTCGACTATCCCCTCTGAGGTTGCCGCCACCGAGAGTGCGTTGCGAATGGCGATCCTCGACGATGACCCATGAGCGATGATCACGACACCTTTGACGCCCACCAGATGTGCCCCACCTGTGCTCTCGTAGTCGAGCGCGTGCCGAACGACCTCGGGAAGCGGCCTCCCTGCTCTTGCCGCCAAGGTTCCGATCCACGCGGTCGCACCTTCCAGCGACTTCAACGCGACGTTGCCGGTGAATCCATCGGTGACGACGACGTTGACAACACCTGATGGGATGTCCCTTCCTTCCACATTGCCGACGAAGCGAAACGGCCCGTCGGTGAGGAGCGCTGTTGCGAGTCGCTCGAGAGCGCGCCCTTTGCCGGGTTCGCGCCCTATGGAGAGAAGCCCGACCGTCGGATCCTCGACGCCGAACGCGAACTCGGACACGACCACTCCCATCGTGGCGAACTGGAGGAGGTGCTTCGGCCCGACGGCGGGGTTCGCACCGGCGTCGATCAGGACCGTCGGCGGAACGGACGGGATGACGGCGGCGATCGCCGGTCTCAGAACGCCTTCGATCCTACCGATGGTGATTGCAGATGCTGCGAGCGCGGCGCCGGTGGAACCGGCCGACACGAGCCCGGCAACTTCACCGTCTCGAACCATCCGCGCTGCAACCGAGATTGAGGAATCGGGCTTCTCGCGAATCGCCCGCGCCGGATCCTCGTCCATCTCAACGGCGTCGGGGGCATGAACGATCGGAAGCACTACACCGAACTCGTGGCAGAGAGGCTCGAGACGGTGCGCATCGCCGACGAGAACGACGTCGATGCCCGAGGCGGCAGCCTCGATGGCTCCCGCCACCGTCTCGGAGGGTGCGTGATCGCCCCCCATCGCGTCGAGGGCTACGCGCACGCTACTCGGTTCCGGCTGTGACCTCGTGCCCCCGGTAGGTGCCGCAGTTCGGGCACGCCCTGTGGGGGAGCTTCGGCGCGTGGCACTGGGGACACGTCGACATGCGAGGACGCGTCAGTTTCCAGTCGGCTTTGCGGCGCCGTGTCCGCGATCGCGACATCTTCTTCTTGGGCACAGCCATTGGGGGCTCCTCTCAAGGTTCCAGCAGGTGCCGAAGGGCGCCGAAGGGAGACGTGCTCTCGTCGGCGTGCCCGGAACAGGGATCAGTATTCAAGTCGCTTCCGCACGTTGGGCAAAGTCCTTTGCAGTCCGGCCTGCACAGCGGGACGAGTGGGATGGCGAGTGAGGCCTCGTCCCTCACGGTCTGTTCGAGGTCGATCGATCCGTCTCTCGCGATCGGCGACTCCTCTGACCCGAACACTTCGAGGAAGGAGGCCGACAGCTCCTCCTCCCACTCGACAAGACACCGATTGCATCGGAGTGTCGTCAGAAACGTCATGGTTCCTCGTGCGACGATCTCGTCCGACGCCGACTCGAGGGTCACGTTGGCTCGCACAGCCGAGACCGACGCGAGGTCGAGGGTGAGCGGAAGAGGGCCGTCGAGGTCGACGGACCGTCGGGAGCCTGAGTGTCCGATCAGGTCGGACACGTTCACAACGAAAGGACGCATAGCTACTGGGGAACGGGCGGCGGTGCGGGACGCGCCTCATGGTACTGCGACCGGACGGTTCTGATTTGGCCGAGGAGGTTGCGGAACAGCACTTCGAGCTGCTGCAGGCGGTCATCGGCCAGGTCCTCGGCTTCCAGCCGGATTCTGCGTGCATCGCCTTCGGCGTTTCGCACCAGTATGTTTGCCTCCTCGACCGCTTCGGCGAGGATCCGGGACTCACTCACCATCTCTGCAGCCTTGGCCTGGGCGTTGTCGACGATCGACTTGGCACGCTCGTTCGTCCGAGCAATGAAGGTTTCTCGCTCCCGGATCATCCATCTGGCCGCGCGCAGCTCCTCGGGCAGCACCGCTCGAATCGACCCGATCAGTTCCAACACTCCTTCGCGTTCGACCCTTACGCTGCTGGACAGTGGAATCGGCTTGGCGTCCCTGACCGAGGTCTCCAGCTCGTCGAGCAGTTCACTGAGCTCACCGACTTGCGGGATGCTCTCTTCACTCATGGCGGAACCTCTCCTTCAGGGCTTTGTTGACGAGCGGCGGAACCAGATCCGCAACGTTGCCACCGAAACGGGCGACCTCCTTGACCAGCGAGGACGACAGAAATCCGTACACGGGCGCAGTCGGAAGAAACAGCGTGGATATCCCCGAGAGACTCTCGTTCATCTGTGCCATCTGCAGCTCGTATTCGAAGTCGGTAACGGCCCGCAGCCCCTTCACGATGACGTCGACATGCCTCGACCTGACGAAATCGACGAGGAGTCCTTCGAAGCTGTCGACATCGACGCGACTGCCCTCGGAGAGCACCCGGAGCATCTCGACACGCTCCTGGGCATCGAACAGTGGCGTCTTCGAAGGATTGGCCACGACCGCGATCACGACCTCGTCGAACACGGCGAGGCAGCGCCTGACAACATCCAGATGACCGTTGGTCGGTGGATCGAAACTCCCGGGGATCAACGCAATCGTCACGCGCCCTCCTTCCTGAAGCGCCACAGTACCGTGTCCCCGTACCTGCGCAGGTCGATCAGTTCGAGGCCGTCCACCGCGGGGTTCTCGGTCCCCGCACGCCGGTGTACCACGACTTCGGCGCCGGTGTTCAGTCTGGGGATGAGTTTCCTCAACACGCTTTGGACTGACGCTAGCGACAGGGCATAGGGCGGGTCAACGAACGCAAGATCTATCGCCGCATCGGAGCCCTCGAGGTAGCGCTCTACATCCGTTGCGATGACCTCTCCGCCGAGGCCCACACGATCGATGTTGCGTCTGAGTGCTCGCAAGGCGGCCCTACCACGCTCAACGAACACCACTGATGCCGCACCACGGCTCAGCGCTTCGAGGCCGATCGAACCCGACCCTGCGAACAGATCGAGCACGCCGGCCCCAACGACGGTGTCTCCCAGAGACGAGAACAGGGCCTCCCGAGCCCTATCGGTCATTGGACGTGTGCCCACTCCTTCCGGTCCGACGAGTCGACGTCCTTTCGCGATGCCGGCGATGATCCTCATGATCGAAACAACCACTCCACCTCGTCGCCGAGCAGCGCCCGGACCTCCTCGCGGATCTCGCGATGATGCCGGAGATGCGGATCCTGGTCGACGAGAGCGAATGCCTCCCTCCTCGCGGCAATCAGTTCATCCGTGTCTCGAAGGATGTCGGAGAGCTGAAGGTCGGTGAGCCCCGACTGACGGGCACCGAACACCGTTCCCTGCCCCCTGATGGCGAGGTCGATCTCCGCGAGTTCGAACCCATCGTCGGTTCGGACCATCGCATCGATCCTCGCCTTGCCTTCATCCGTAGCCGGATCGGCAACCAGGTAGCACCAATTGGGGCCGGTGTGCCGTGCGAGCCTACCCCGCAACTGGTGGAGCTGACTCAACCCGAACCGGTCGGCATCCTCGATCATCATGACCGTCGAGTTGGGGATGTCGATGCCGACCTCGATCACCGTTGTGCACACGAGCACGTCCAGATCGGCGCTTCGGAGCCGTTCCATCACCTCTCGCTTGTCCACCGAGCGCATCTGTCCATGCAACAGGCCGATCCTCAACTCGGGGAAGAGCCCCTGGAAACGCTCGTACTCCGCGGTCGCGGACGCGGCCTCGATCTTCGGACTCTCTTCGACGAGCGGACACACGACGAATGTCTGGTGACCAGCGGTTGCCTCGTCGCGGATCTTTCCATACACCCCCTCCAGATCACCGGGGGCCACCGCGAATGTACGCACCTCGGGACGACCCGGTGGCATCTCGTCGAGCATGGACACGTCGAGATCGCCATACAAGGTCATCGACAAGGTTCTCGGGATGGGGGTCGCGGTCATGATGAGGAGATCGGGGTCGACCGTTTCGGCTTTCTCTTTGAGGCTGACGCGCTGGTGGACGCCGAAACGGTGCTGTTCATCGATCACCGCGATACCCAACGCTGCGAAGTGAACGCCTTCTTGGATCAACGCGTGGGTTCCCACCACGAGGTCGACCTCGCCGTTGGAAACAAGGCCGAGTACATCTTCTCTGCTCGTCTCGGGACGGAAGTTCACCTCTGCAGAGGCCGAGGTGAGCAGTGCGACTCTCACCCCATCGCCCCCAGACGAGAACAGGTTCGGGCGATCATCCGTGGGTGGAGCCAACCCCGAACGTTCCAACAGATCGGTGATTGAGAAATAGTGCTGGTTCGCGAGAACTTCCGTCGGTGCCATCACGGCCCCTTGGTATCCGCCCTCCACCCCGGCGAGAAGTGTCGCGATCGCGACGACCGTCTTTCCGGACCCCACCTCGCCGAGAAGGAGCCTGTGCATCGGATGGGGTGATCGGAGATCCCTGCCGATCTCATCGATGGCCCTCTCCTGAGCCCCTGTCAGCCCGAAAGGGAGCCCCTCGACGAACGGCGGCACGAGACTGTCGTCCGGAGCATGGGCGATGCCAACCGACTCCTCGATCATCTTCCGCTTCGACAGTGCGAGGGCGACTTCGAGACGGAACAGTTCGTCGAACACGAGCCGGCGCCGGGCAGGCACTGCTTGCTCGGGAGCGTCGGGAAAGTGGATATCCGCGTATGCCGTGTCTCGATCGACCAGATCGAGCCGCTCGATCATGTCTCTCGGAATCGGATCGGTCACCGGTCGTGATCGAAGCAGTGCATTGTGCATTCCCCTGCGGATATGACCGGATGAAACACCACCAACAGTCGGGTAGACAGGAACGACGCGGCCCGTTACGAGATGCTCACTCTTCGAGCGGAGGAGATCGACATCAGGGCTCTTCATCTGGAGCGATCCATGGAACGACTCCACCTTCCCCGACAAAGCAACCTCCGAACCTTCGGCGAGTTGCTGCTGTCTGAACCGCTGGTTGAACCACACCCCCTTGAGAGTGCCATTGCCGTCCGTTATGACGGCCTCGATGATCATCAGATTGCCCCGGGGCCGTCTGACACTCAACGAACGCACCTCTCCGATGATCGTCACCTCGACCCCGAGCGGAGTGTTCGACAGTGAGGCAATGTGGGATCGGTCGATGTAGCGCCGTGGAACGTGCTGCAACAGGTCGGTGACGGTCTCGATACCGGCTTTGCGTAGCTTGCCGGCGCGCGCGCCGGACAGGTGCTTCACACGATCGATCGGAATCGTCGAGAGGTGTGCGATGCTGCTCACGTGGGGATGTCCATGACCGGAGGCGAGTATACGATTCCTCCTCTGTCGGCCCAGGTGCTAATCTCGCTCCCCGGCCCTAGGAGGTCGCATGTCCTATCGCTGTGAAGTCTGTGGAAAAGAGCCCTGGTTCGGGAAGCAAGTGAGCTTCTCGCACAAGCGGTCCAGCCGACGCTGGGTTCCGAATATTCAGCGCGTGCGCGTCCGCCATGGGTCGAACACCCGGCGTGCAAGAGTGTGCACTTCCTGCTTGAAGGCCGGCAAGGTCGAGAAGGCGTAGCAGCCTCCAGCAGCCGGCTTTCAGCCTCCAGTCATCAGCCGTCGGTGAGAACGCGACCTCAGTCGCCACGACACGGCGACTCCTCTTGCCGAGACGACCGAAACCCGGGAACCGTCAATCTCCAGCCGTCAGCTGTCGGCTGTGAGCTGTGACCTTCTCTCCCGCTAGACTCACCGCCCATGCAAGGTGTCGTCAAGCTCTTCGATCCTTCGACAGGATTCGGCATCGTGGTGTCCGACGGCGATCGGCGGGAAGTACGGCTCGACACCGAATCGCTCGAGGGAAGCATCTTCAGGACGCTCCGTCAGGGACAACGCATCGTGTTCGACATAGAAGGAGGCACCGAACCGGTGGCCCGTCGATTGAGAGTGGGCTCCGAAGGTACGTGATTCTCCGGCGAGACCAAGGTCTCCTGAGGTATCATCCCTTCAACGACACCCCTCGAGGAGGTACCGGTGGTGCAGGCGTACGTGTTGATCCAGACCGAGGTGGGCAAGGCCGCTCAGGTGGCCGAAGAAGCCCGCCGCATCCAAGGCGTGGAACAGGCCGACGACGTCACCGGACCGTACGACGTCATCGTGAAGGCGTCTGCGGAGACGGTCGATCAACTCGGCAAGCTCGTTGTCGCACGCATCCAGTCGATCGAAGGCATCACGAGGACGCTCACCTGCCCGATCGTCAACCTGTAGTCAACCGAGCTTTGCGGCGATCGTGCCGGCGCTGCGTAGTGCCGTCCCATCCGATCCGGCGGTCGTGAACCGGCGGATTGGCCGATTCTCGGCCTCGGCGATGATGTCCGCGATGAGATCACGTCGGCTGATCGGGGGATCGATCCACAGGTAGGCGGCAAGGCTCCCTGGGATCGTGTTGATCTCGTTGACCCATATGTCCTCGCCACGAACCAGGAAGTCGACTCTGGCGATGGACCGAAGCCCAATCAGCTCAGCGACCGTTCTGGCCGCCTGACGGATCCGTGTCTCGACATCCGAAGGCAGGATCGCCGGCAACTCACGGGCCGACCCTTCGAGTCCGCCCCCGCTCAGGTATTTCTGTTCGTAGCTGTAGATCGAGCCGGCACTCGCCGCCCGGACTGGAGCTTCGATGGCGCTGAGTTGAAGCTCGGGGAACGTGCGTACGGCGATGTTGTAGTCCCTGCTCCCTTCGAGGAACGGCTCAATGACGGCTCCGTCTTGAAGGTGTACCGATGAGGTCGCGAGCGCCAGCGCGGTGTCCATACCATCGACGACCTCTATGCCAATCGACGAGCCACCGAAACGGGGCTTGACGATATATGGCGCAGGGACGTCCCACTGCATGTCGGGAGTGAGACGGCGACGAGGAACCGACGGGAGCCCGGCCTGCTCCACAACGGCTCCGAACGCGAGCTTGTCCATCCCGAGTGCCGAGCCGGCGGCCCCGGGGCCCGTGTACCGGATCCCTGCGAGATCGAGCGCTCCTTGCAGGGTCCCATCTTCACCTGGAGCACCGTGACAGCAGACGACCACCGGGGAGACATCGAGGGGCTTCCTCTTCTCCATGAACCCGGCGCCGGGTTCGGCGACCAATCGCAGCGGTGTCGCCTTGCGCGGGACTCCGTCTGCGAAGTCGGCCGCTTCGAGCGCCGGACTGACCGAGAACCACGATCCACTCTTCGCCCAGTAGATCGCCTCCACACTCCCACCCATGTCGAGCAAGGTTCGACAGACCTGAAGCCCGGTGAGAATGCTGATGTCGTGCTCGGGCGAAGGACCACCGAACACGACTCCCGGTTTGCTCATCGTCTCGCTCCTCATGGATAGTGATCAGGCAGGTCGTTCTCGTACACGACCACATCCCCGGATTCGAGGGTCGAACGCACCCACGCAACCGCCTCGTCCCGGGAGTCCACCACGTTAACGGAGACACGGCCTCCGGCAGCGCCTTCCAGGAGCGCCCGCCGGTTCGTCCTGCCCACGATCACCAGGTCGGTGGCGACCTCGGCGGCCTTCGCTGCGAATGCCGAGTTCTCCTCGTACTGGCGCGGGCCGAGTTCGATCATGCCAGGAGTGACAACGACCCGGCGGCCCGAACCACGGCGCGACAGTGCCGCGAGGGCGGCCCGTGCACCAGCGGGGTTCGCGTTGTACGTATCGTCGATCACCACCACCCCAGCATCGGTCGTGCCCATCTGGAGCCTGTGCGGAGGGCGCGCCAGGGAGGAGAGGTCGGCTTCGTCGGGAGTAGCGCCCAGCGCCAGGGCGACACCCACCGCACACGCAACGTTTCCGGCGAACATGTCGGGGTCGAGCACGGAACCGATTGCCTTGCCGTGGACGAACACGGTGCCGTCGGTGTCCACGTGCACGTCGACATCGGAGTCGGCTGTCGAGCAGCGGATCACCGTCCGCCGACTCCGCTCACGATCGGCGAGCTCCTGCAGGCTCGGGTAGTCGACGTTGAGAACGAGTGTCTCGGCATCGTCGACGATCTCAGATTTGGCTGCCGCCACCGCGTCGAGACTTCCGAACCGCTCGAGGTGGACCGGTCCGATCGCAGTGATGACCGACACCGTCGGAGGAATCCACGAACACATGTCGCGGATCTCACCCGGACCGTAGGTCCCCATCTCTGCGACGAACACCTGGGTTCCGCTCGTGACCTGTTCGTTGATCGATCTGGCGAGCCCGAGCCTGTTGTTGAAGCTCGCCGGACTGACCACGACATCGGCGGTGCGTCGCAGGAGGTGGCCCACGTACCCCTTCGTCGTCGTCTTGCCATAGGACCCGGTGATCGCGACGATCTTCGGCGAGGCGGCCCTGAGGCGGCGGGTCGCATCGTCCACGAACCTCTTGCTGAGTCTCCGCTCGAGTGGTCCCAACATCCAAAGCGCTACGTCGATGACCAACGGAAGTCCCAGCACCTCGATTGCCAGCGTGGGCACGGCCCTGTTTGTGATCAGGAGCGGAATCATCCCGAGCACGAGGACCGCGACGGCGACGCGCCGGACTCTTGGTGTCCACGCGAGTCGCGAGGACCGACCACGAAGACCGAGCCTGCCGGGCCCGACCGCGAATACCGCCGCGGGAAGCAGCGCCCACAGCGGTTCCACGAAAGCGGCGGCAGTACCGCCGAGTGCCACCACCCACCCGGCGACATTCAGGGATGACGACGTCCACCATCGGAGTGCGAATCGACTCACGGCTCCTCCTAGGTAGTGCTCGCGTTGCGCGACCCGCGCCCAGCGGACCATGGAGGCGGCCCATGCAGCGGCCAGTCCGGCCAAGACTACGAGTGTCACAACCGTCACAACATCTCCAGAAGCTCCGCCCGGACGGCGTCGGGGACTAGTGATGGAACATGGTGTCCGACATCGGGAAGGACACGGAGTCGAGCTCTCGGCATGAGATCGAGCGCCGCTTCTGCAATGGACACGGGGACTTCGGTGTCTCTCGCACCCCAGAGCAGACGAGTCGGACATTCGATCGTGGGCAGGACGTGTTCATAGCTCTCGTTGACGACCATCACCAGCACATCGCGCATGACGCCGCCCGCCGCACGGTAGTCCGCCGATCCGTAGTGTCTGCGTGCGCGTTCAAGCCGTTCTTCGCCGAGGAGGAACCGAAATCGCTTGGTCAATAGATAGCCCATCGGTAAGCGCCGCCGCGGCGCGATTCGCAGCAGTGGCGTGCCGATCAGTAGGACTCCGGACACCAGCCTTCTCGAGGCGAGCTGGGCGGCCACCCTCCCGCCGAATGAGTGCCCGACAACGATCGGCGGCTGAACGAAGCCTTCGATGACAGGGATGACAGCGTCGGCATACCCCTCCGATCCCATCGGAGTCGAAGGGGCGGGAGACGCGCCGAATCCCGGCAGGTCGATCGCGATCGAAGGGATACCGTCGAGCACGGCTGTGAAATCCGTGTGGTCACGTCCCCATCCGTGCAGCGCCAGCACGCCCGGGGCACCTTCTCCGTAACGTTCCCCGAACAGGCCGGCAATGGTTGTCAACGCCACATGTCCGTCCCGATCGCTCCAGGGAGATTACCGCCGCCCCTGCGATCACCGACCATACTTGAGTCTGTGAAGCGCCCGATCGACCAACAGACAGCGCTGCTCGGCGTGCGCATCATGATCCTGTTGACCATCGGCATCCTCATCACGGCCTACTTCGATGAGGTGGTCGGGGATCTCCGAGTATGGGGCACAGCTCTCGCGACCGGTGCCACGCTGCTACTGCTGTTGCTCGTGCGCTGGACCTCGCTGCTGGACCGGCCAATCGGACTGGTCATGCTGACGTTGCTGTTCGCAGTGTTCATCGCGATGTTGACCGCTGTCGGAACGATTCCCAGGCTCGAGCCGACGGTCCTCGCCGCAGATCTCGCCATCGTCGCGCTCTCTGCGGCCATGGCCGGATTGACCGTGCACGGATTCGTGACGGTGACCGTCGCCGCCTCCTATGTGACCATCGCGATCACCAACGGTGAGCCTGTGCACAACCTCATCGTTCCCGTGGTTGCCGTCGCCGGCGTGTCATTTGCGGTGGCTGCTCTCATACAGGGATTCAGACGGGAACACTCCCTCGCGACCGAGCGACTCGATACCCTCACGGCGAGAGAGACGGATCTAGAGCGTCTCTATGAGGTTTCGACGGCGACCTCGGTCGCGGAGACCGTCCAGGAAGCCCTTCCGATGCTTGTCGGACGTATCGGTCAGTATCTCCACGCCCAGGTCGGAGCGTTGCTCCTCAAAGATCCGAACAGACCGGTCCTGAACGTATTGAGCCCGATCTGGACGATCGGGCACCAGCTCGAGGTCGAGGGGTATCGCCTGCCGCTTCACGGCGGAGGCGACCTGGAGCGCGTCTACACCTCGGGCCGTCCGATGATCTTCAACGATCTCGACAAGAACCCCGAGCACCACGGGCTTCTCGGCGAACTCGGCGTCCGCAACGCGATCGCGACCCCCGTTCGGGTAGAGGATCGTGCGCTGGGTGTGATGGTCATCGCTGACAGGACCGAAGGCTCGTTCACCGCCCAGGACCTCGACCGCCTCGTGTCACTTTCGACGCCGACGGCGCTGGCAATCGCACAGCTTCGACGGATTCAGGAGGCGGCGGAAACGAGCCGCAAGATGGAGGAGCTCGCTGTGATGAAGTCTGACTTCGTGTCGGTCGTGAGCCACGAGCTGAGAACGCCGTTGACGTCGATCATCGGTTCGCTCGCGACCTTGGCACGTCCTGAGCTGCCGCGCGACAGCGACATGGCCAAGGACCTCCTCGAGTCTGCGAGATCACAAGCGAACCGGCTGAACTATCTCATCGAGGATCTGCTCATCGTCTCCCGGATCGAAGGCAAGGCGCTGCCTATGGCGACAGAGGCTATCGATCTCGTCCCGTTGCTCCAGGACACGGTACGGGAGGTACCCGACTCGAGTCGTGTCACGGTCACCGGCCCCACCATCGAACTCATCTCTGATCCCGAACACATCAGACGCATCATGATCAACCTCGTCCAGAATGCCATCCGCTACGCACCTGAATCGCCCGTCGAGGTGACAGCGCACGAGGCCCAGGACGCTGTCACAGTATCGGTCATCGACCATGGGCCCGGCATCCCTGCACAGGATCGAGAGCGCGTGTTCGAACGATTCACGCAGCTCGAGCCGTCCGCGACGCGACGGCAGGGAGGCACCGGACTGGGACTCGCCATCGTGCGCGGTCTCAGCTCGACCATCGGGGGAACGGTCAGGATCAAGGACACTCCCGGGGGAGGTGCAACGTTCGAGGTCTGGATCCCCAAGGCTCCGCCAACCAGCATGGGGCCCCGTCGCGCCTGGATCGATCAGTCCTCGGGTGGTACCGCCAACGCGATCGAGTGAAACCCGCCATCGACGTGGACCATCTCACCGGTCGTCATGGGCGTCCAGTCGGAGAGCAGGAGACACACCATCTTGGCGACTGGCACGGGATCAGTGACATCCCAGGAGAGTGGTGATCGCTCCAACCACGCGTCCTCAAAGCGACCGAATCCCGGGATCGACTTGGCGGCAACCGTTTGGAGTGGACCGGCTGCGACGGCGTTCACCCTGATCCCTCGGGGCCCGAGGTCGCGCGCGAGATATCGAGTTACCGATTCGAGTGCCGCCTTCGCCACGCCCATCCAGTCGTACGCCGGCCATGCCTGTCGGTTGTCGAAGTCGAGCGTGACCAGCGATCCTCCCTGCAACATAAGTGGCGCGAGCGCCACCGCAAGCGTCTTGAATGAGAACGCGGAAGTCATGAATGCAGTCTGCGCGCTCTCGGGTGGAGTCGTGAGAAACGCACCTCCGAGTGCGTCTGGCGGCGCATAGGCAATCGCGTGGAGAGCGCCATCGACGGTTCCCCAACGCCCCGCCAGGTCGTCCACGACCGCCTGCACCTGCTGAGGATCGTTGATGTCCATCTCGAGTACGTCAGGGGGCTCCGGGAGGCGTCTCGCGGAACGTTCGGTGATTCGGACGCCACGACCGAATCCGGTGAGGATCAGCTCAGCTCCTTGCTCCTGTGCGATTCGGGCGGCGTGCCAAGCGATCGAGTCGTCGGTCAAGACTCCCGTGATGAGCAATCGTTTCTCAGCCAACAACATCACATGCTCCTCTCAGCCTGCATAGGTCATCACCGCTCTCAGACCTAGTCCGGCGAGAAACAGGCAGAAGAGCCCCCAGCGGAGTGCTGTATGCCTCTCGTTCATCTCGCCCCGATACACGTAGATGATTGCGAGCGAGATTGCAGTCAAGACACCGTAGAACACGTGCATCCTGCCGGGTCGCTCGCCGAGGGCGTACAGGATGACCCCGACGGTGACCTGAACGAGTGATACCACGATTGCCGCACCAACTGCTGCTCTGAAAGCCCTGCCCGGCACGCGTTTCAGAATCGCTGACCCGATCCCGTAGAAGCCGGCGATCGCATCAACACCGATGGCGACCCATCCCCATACGGAGTGGAACGTTCCGAGCAACGGCTACCGCCGTCGGTTCGTCGGGCGCAGATCGACGACCTCTTCTTTCGTGACATCGACCACGAACTCTCGCCCGCTTCGGGAGTCGCCGATCCACAACGCTATTCGCCCACCCTGCTCTCGTGCGATCCACCAGGCGTACTCGTGACGGTCGCCGTACGCCGCTCTCGCTGCCCTCGCTCTCGCGACAGCCTCGTTTTCGCTCTCGAAGACTCCGAGCAGGGTCTCGACCGAGGTACCGGTCGGGATCCCGTCGACTTCCTCCTCGACGTACTCGATGGTCTCGTACTTGCTCACTCTCGCCCCCACGATACCGCTCATTGCTGTCCATATCCAGAAGTGGGCGCGAAGAAGCTCCGGTTTCCCGGAGCCTCATCGCGGCAAGGGCCTCGGTCGAACCAGGTGGGCTGGACTTCCTGCATCGACCTGCAAGACAAGTCACCCCTCGGGGCGAAGCGTTACAGGTGAACCACGAGGAAAACCCCGAGGGAGCTTCTGCCGAAACATCTGCCCTCTCGGGGTTCCTACCCCACGGGAACTCCGAGACCCCCGAAAGGGTCGGTCTCCCCGGTGGGGAACCCAGGATGGTCTCTCGACCGTCTCGGGTACGTTCCGAAGTTGCCTTCGAAGCGCACCCCCTTTCTACCCCACCCCACGACCACCCGCAACTCCACATCACACACAGATTTCGCGACCGGACACCCAGATTTCGCGAGCTCCCCGAATGAGGCCCGAACGAGGAAAACCCCGAGGGAGCTTCTGCCGAAACATCCACCCTCTCGGGGTTCTTCTCTCCCGCCGAATCGGCGTCGAAACACCGACCGACGGGTCCGAAACCGGAAACCGGCCTCGGATTCCGCAGCTCTGCGGCTCGACGGAAACCCGCCGAGTGCGAACTCCGGCGAACCGGAGCCCTTGCCCCACTCGGACTCGAGATCCGAGCAAAGCACCTTCCGTTTCCGGAAGTGCTCGCCAGCCCGATCATGCGACCCGAAGGCCTCACGATCTCCTCCTCACGGAGGGCGGCTCCCATGGAGCGTGAGCGGTGAGCCCTCGCTCGCCGACCGGTTACCCGGTCGCCGAGCGCCTACATCGAACGTCTCCAACGTAGGAGTCAGGAATGTACGGGCTCGACTCCTCGAGGGCAAACCGTCCTGCTTCCTGGTTTTCGCGACCGTGCCGCGGGTTTTCGCGATCTGTCACAGGGACTCGCTAACGTCCGCATCATGAGCCTCGAAACCCTGTCTCCGAGCCGGGCCGGCGACTTCAAAACCTGTCCGCAGCTGTTCAAGTTCAGAGCAATCGACAGACTTCCAGAGCCAACGACCGTTTACCAGGCGCGCGGGACGACCGCGCATTTGGCGCTGGAGCGGCTCTACGATCTCCCTGCTCCTGAACGCACCGCCGAGCGCCTCTACCAGCTATTCCGTGACGCGTGGACGGAGCTACGCGGTACGGACGAGTACTCGCTCCTGTTCGACGACAACGAGACCGAGCGGCGGTGGGGACTCGAGAGTCTCTCGCTCCTCGCGAACTACTTCGCGCTCGAAGATCCGACGGAGGTCGCTCCTCTTCACCGGGAGCTGGACATGCTCGAGGATCTCGACGGTATGACGATTCGAGGGATTCTCGACCGCATCGACGAAACGGACGACGGGGACTTGGTGATCCTCGACTACAAGACCGGCAAGGCACCACCGGAGCGCTATGCGATGTCTGCGTTCTTCGCGCTCAAGATCTACGCATTGCTCATCCGCACCCGGATGGGCCAGACACCTTCGGAAGTCCGACTGCTCTATCTGAACGGCCCGGTGCTGTACAGGCTCCCGATCGATGACGCGACCCTCGATGCGACCGAACGCACGCTGCGCGCCCTCTGGAATCGCATCAATGAGGCAATCGACACAGACAACTTCCCCACGAAGCCGGGCATCCTGTGTGATTGGTGCTCATTCAAGGATGTGTGCCCCGCGTGGGCCTGACCCTACGGATAGACGCCTCGCGCAAGCTTGGCAGCGGCGACCCGTCGAACGCCCTTGATCAACGCTGCGGTGCGCATGTCGACCTTGTCTCTGATGCTGATGGAGAGCACCTCGTCGAACGCCTTTGCCATGATTTCCCGTAGGCGAGCCACCGTCTCGTTCTCGGACCAGAAGTAGTTCTGGAGGTCCTGCACCCACTCGAAGTAGGAAACGGTAACCCCGCCCGAGTTGGCGAGGACGTCCGGGATCACGAACACCCCTTTGTCCGCCAGTATTGCGTCGGCCTCCATGGTTGTCGGCCCGTTGGCCCCCTCAGCGACGATGCGGGCTTGGACCTTATCGGCGTTGCCCGCGTGGATGACACCGGCGATCGCTGCCGGGATGAGGATGTCGCACGGAAGCTCCAGCAGCTCCGAGTTGGGGAGGTGTTCGGCATCCGGGTATTCGTCGAGGAAGCCGTGCTCGTCGATCCATGCAACGACCTTGCCCAGCTCGAGGCCGTTCGGGTCATAGATGGCTCCATGAACGTCCGATACGCCGACAACCGTGCAGCCGAGTTCGGCCGCCGCGATCGCTGCGTACCTGCCAACATTCCCGAATCCTTGAACGACCACCCTGGCACCCGCGAGACTGAGCCCGGCGTGAGCTGCAGCACTCGGCAGGAGGCTCACCAGACCCCTGCCTGTCGCTTCCCGTCGGGCGACCGACCCACCAAGTGCCGGCGGTTTCCCTGTGACGACGGCCGGCTCCGTGTGCCCCACCTGCTGGCTATACGTGTCCATGATCCACGCCATCGTCTGCTCGTTGGTTCCCATGTCGGGCGCAGGGATGTCCTTGTTCGGACCAATGAAGTTGATGATCTCCGCCGTGTACCGTCTCGTCACCCGCTGGAGTTCCGGGAAGCTCAACTCCGTCGGATCCACCCGCACGCCACCTTTGGCCCCACCAAACGGGAGACCGACGATCGACGTCTTCCACGTCATCAGCATCGCGAGCGCTGCGACTTCCCCCAGGTTCACATCGGGGGCGTACCGGATGCCCCCCTTGGTCGGGCCCATGCTCAACACGTGTTGTACCCGGTATCCGAACAAGGTTTCCACGTCCGAGTACTTGTCCTTGCGGTATGGGAACGTCACGACGAGCGATCGCTGCGGATACCGGAGGCGTTCCCAGATGTTGTGGTCGAGGTCAATGAGTCCGGCCACCCGATCGAGCTGGGCGACCGCTTCCCGGTACATCTGGGACTGCCACTCGCGGGTCTCTACGCCTTGTGCAATGCTTTCCATACGCCTCCTACTCAACAACAATCTACACCGAGCACATGCCAGACCGACTTCCCATCTTCACGATCGGCCACGGGGCAAACGACTTCCGTACGATCGCCGACTTCCTCAACCGATTCGGCATCGCGACGGTGATCGACGTTCGATCTCGCCCGTACTCGCGTCACGCGCCGGAGTTCAACAAGGACTCGATCGCGGAGCTCGCGGCGACGGCAGGGTTCGGCTATCGATGGATGGGAGACACACTCGGAGGTCTCGGGGGCACACCCGACCCCGCATCGTTCCTCGCCTCGCTGCACCAGGTTCTGACGCTCGCCCACAGTGCCCCCGTCGTGTTGTTGTGTGCGGAGGGCGAGCCTTCTCGCTGCCACCGCTCCACGGTGCTGGCACCGCCTCTCGAACAGATGGGAGCTCGGATCATGCACATTCTCCCGAACGGATCGACGCAACTCCATCAGCCGTCTTTCGACTGGTGATGTCACAGGTCGCCTCTACGCTGTCCTTGTGATCGAGCGACGGGTCAACCCATCTGAGTGGACCTCGGTGATCGAGGATACCGACGGCCGGCAGCTGGTGGTCGGGGGCCCTGGCACCGGCAAGACGGAGTTTCTCGTCCGGCGTGCCGAGTCGCTGATCGAACACGGCGCAGCGCCCGACGACCTGCTCCTCCTCTCGTTCTCGAGACGGGGTGTCGCCGACATGAAGAGTCGTCTACACCGTCGAATTGATCGCACGAGCGTTTCCATACCGGCGATGACGTTTCACGCCCTGGCCGCTCGCATCCTCGAGACCACCGACACCGTGCCGGCATTGCTGACCGGCCCGGAACAGGTCGCTCTCGTCCATCACCTCCTCGTCCGGGAGAACCCGCGCGACTGGCCATTGCCGTTGCGGTCGTTGCTGACGACCGACTCCTTTGCAACCGAGGTGACCGACTTCCTGCTTCGATGCAGCGAACAGCTCATCGACCCCGACGAGCTCGAGACCTTCGACAGAGCCGACTGGACCGCACTGCCGGGACTCCTCGAGCGGTACCGAGCGCATCTCGCCGAAGTCGGACGGATCGACTACGGTACGCTGCTCGTCGAAGCCATCCGCGTGATCGACGACGACGACACCGTGATCCCCTACCGCTACGTCCTCGTTGACGAGTACCAGGACACGACGGCGGCGCAAGCCGGCCTCCTCGACCGACTCACCACCGGGAACATCACCGTCGCCGCCGATCCCTACCAGTCGATCTACAGCTTCCGAGGAACCGACCTGAACAACGTCGCTCGTTTCTCACGATCAGCTCGTCGTCTGGTGCTGACCACGTCCTTCAGGGTTCCGGCGGAGATCCTGTCTGCGGCCGAACGGGTGGTTGCCGGCGGATCCCTTCCGGGTGCGGCGGGTCCGGTCGAAGCGGCACCGGGCACGGGGAGCGTCGAGACGTACCGCTTCACCCAGCAGAGCGAGGAAGCGGAGTGGCTCGCCAGGGAGGTGCAGCGACTCCACCTCGAACAGGGATACCCCTACTCGTCGATGGCCCTCTTCGTGCGTTCGAAGCGCCGTTTCCTCCCTGAGCTGTCGAGGGCACTGGAACGCCGCGGCATCCCACACGATGAACCGGACGCCCGGCTCGTCGATCACCCGGCCGTGAGAGCGGTGTTCGACTGTGCGCTGGCCGCCACGTCCACGGGAACGGAGCGGGACAGGGCGGTGAGACGCATCCTTCTCGGGAAGCTCTTCGAGGTCCCGCTTGGGAGCATGCGCGAGATGGCGCGCCTCCACGTCGCGACACCATGGCCGGAGGTGATCCGTGCACGTGTCGACGACGGAGGTTCCCTCGCCGCTCTGCTCGAGGACCCGACCTGGGCGATCGAGGCGTCCGCGATCGATGGACTCTGGGAAGTGTGGACCGGACTTCCCCAGATGGCGCCGGTCGCAACGGATTCCGGCCGAGCTGATGAGCGCGCCGCTCTCACGTCGCTTGCTCAGGCGCTGGGACGACTTGCCGAGCGTGACCCAACGATGTCGCTCGACACGTATCGGAGGATGGCCGGTGAGGAAGACTTCGAGGCCACTCCCCTGCTCTCGTACCGAGCTCCCGACGAGGACCGGTTGACACTCACGACGCTGCATCAATCGAAGGGACTCCAATTCGACTTCGTGTTCATCGCCGACGCTGTCGAAGGCACTTTCCCGGACCTCCGTCCGCGAGAGTCGCTGCTCGGTTCCCGTCACCTGAACCCATCGCTCCCAGAGGACACCCCCGGCTATCTACGGTTCCGTCTCCAAGAGGAGATGCGCCTCGCGTACACAGCGATGAGCAGGGCGCGCAGGCGGGTGGTGTGGACCTGCACGTCGCGCGGTTTCGACGAAGGCCGGGGCATGCCGAGCCGCTTCCTCGCGTCGGTTGCCGGTGTCGACACCGTGGAGTTGGCGCTCAAGCGCCCGGCCACCGACTTCACACCGGTGACACCACTGGAGAGCGAGGCATGGCTTCGGCGCATCGCGGGTGATCCCGAGGAGCCCGTCGCCAGGAGAGCCGCGGCCATCTCCCTGCTCATCGACGGCTCAACGTGGAAGATGCGACCGTGGCGCGAATTCGCGGGGACCACGCCTCGCGGTGTCGACACGGGGCTGATCGGCACCCACCTGACCATGTCGCCATCGCGAGCGGAAGCGTATATCGCCTGCCCCCGACGTTTCGCGTTCGAGCGTCTTCTGCAGATCGGAGGCGAACCCAGCGCCTACGCCACCCTCGGCCTGGTGATCCACGATGTGCTCGAGCATGTGGAACGAGCGGCAATGCGACGCGGCGACGCGCATGGAACGCTCGAGGAGGCGCTGGGATGCCTGAGCGATCTCTGGGATCCAGAGCAGTTCGCCGGCCGGCCTTGGGCCGGCTCGTGGAAGCGGAGAGCCGAGTTCATCCTGGAGCGCCTCTATACGCAGTGGCCGGGTTCCGGTGTTCCGATCGCACTCGAGCAGAAGCTGGCGCTCGTACGCGACGGCGTCGAATGGAAGGGCAGAGCGGACAGGATCGAACAGCGAGACGGTCGGCTCGCGGTCGTCGACTACAAGACAAGCGCAACCCCCCTCACGTTCGAAGAAGCTGCCGCGTCCCTACAGCTCGGGTTCTACGCGATCGCTACCTCCGAAGCCTTCCAGCAGGACGACGTCGTGGCGGAGATGTGGTACCCGGCAAAGAAGGGGCAGAAGTCGATTCCGGTCAGGAGTCTCGACACCGGCCGGCTCGGAGAGGTCGAAGAGGCGATGCGCATCGCTGCGGCCGGCATCAGGCACGAGGAGTGGGTCCCCACCCCTAGCAGCTCCTGCGAACGCTGTGCCGTTCGACTCGTGTGCCCAGAGTGGCCCGAAGGCCAGGAGGCGTTCGTCCAGTGAACCCGACTCGCGAACAGCAGCGCATCATCGATCATCCGCTCGCCCCTCTTCGGGTCGCCGCGGGGGCCGGAACCGGCAAGACCACGACGATCGCCATGCGGCTCGCGTCGCTGGTGCTGCGAGATCAGATCGAACCTGAGGCTGCACTGGGTATCACCTTCACGAACAAGGCAGCGGCGGAACTGGCGGATCGACTCCGACACCACCTCCCGGAACTCGCCAACGAGGGTCGGGAAGTCGAGGTGACCACCTACCACGGCTTCGCACACCGCCTCCTCTCCGAGTTCGGCCCGACGATCGGGTTTCCACGCGATGTCACCGTCATCGGACCCGGCTATCAGCGCCAGCTCCTGCTGGACGCGCTCTCGACAACCCCGACCTCAATGCTGGATCTGACGTCTCCCCCTCGACGGGTCGATGAACTCGCGACACTCTCCTCGCGCCTTGGAGATCACCTACGTTCCCCCGCCGATCTCCTGCACTTCGACGACGCCGGAGAGGTCGCAGAGATTCGACGCGAAATGGCGAAGGTCCTCGAGACCTATGACACATTGAAGGCACGGCTCGGTGTGGTCGACTACGCAGATCTCATCCGCATCGCCCATAGGATCGTCTCGGACGCCCTGATAGCCGACCGCGTCCGCGACCGCTACCGCCTCGTTCTCCTCGACGAGTACCAGGACACGAACCCGGCTCAGAGGGAACTTCTCTTGTCCCTGTTCGGAAACGGGTTCCCTGTCACCGCCGTGGGAGATCCTGACCAGACGATCTACGAATGGCGAGGAGCGTCGTTGGAGAACTTCTCGAGCTTCCCCACCCACTTCGCGACCGGTACCACCCTCGCGCCAACCCTCCGTCTGGGACTGAACCGTCGTTCCGACCGCGCCATCATCTCGGCCGCGAACCTCGTGAAGGGCAGGATCGCCGCCGCCGGCTCGATCGAACGGCTCGAACCGAGGATCGACGCGGATATAGGACACGTCGAGCTGGGATGGTTCCGCTCGGCAGCGGACGAGGCCCGTTGGATCGCCGAAGCGGTGCGCCGTCTCCACGACGAGGATGAGTACCCATGGAAGGAGATCGCGCTCCTCTTCCGCAAGAACAGCTCGATCCCCCTCGTTCGCCAGGCACTCGAAGCGCTCGACATCCCCATCGAGGTTGCGGCGCTGGGCGGACTCCTGCAGGTTCCCGAGGTCGCCGACCTCCACGCATGGATGCGTCTGCTCGCCAGACCCGACGACGCCCCAGCGCTTGCCCGAATCCTCATGGGATCGACCTACCGCCTCGGGCTCGGAGACCTCGCGGTCCTGCGAGACCGAGACCGACCGATGGTGGAGGTGATCGACGACCACCCGCTGAACCTCTCTGCGGAGATGGACGCTCGACTGTCCGAGTTCCAACGCCGCTACCGCACACTGCTGTCACTGGCGCAGGGTGTCACGTTGGTTGAGCTGGCCCGGCGCATCCTGGATGTGACCGGTGCATGGGCAGAGGTGGAGACCATGGATGGAGCACGACGGCTCTCGACCCGACTGAACCTGTACCGCTTTCTCGACCTGGCCGAGGAGTGGAGCCCTCTCGAAGGACGACCATCGCTGGAAGCGTTCCTCGACTACCTCGAGCTCCTCCAGGAGGATGGCGCATCGGAGGAGCTCGACACGGCGACACTCAGCGGTGAGGATGCCGTTTCACTGTTGACCGTGCATCGTTCGAAGGGTCTCGAGTGGTCCGCCGTGTTCCTCCCGGCCGTCTGCAGAGGCACGTTCCCCTCATCCCCGCACGGTGGTCTCGACGATCCAGAACGGTACCCGAAATCCGTGCCGTTCGACCTTCGTCTCGACAAGGAACGGGGCGACCTTCGGGCCCGTCACGACGGCCAGGAGTGGAGAACCGCCTACGTCGCCCTCACCAGAGCGAAACACCACGTGACCCTCACTGGCGCATACTGGTACACGCTCGGCCAGGCGAAGAAGCCAAGTCCCTTGTGGGAGTTGCTTGCAACCCTGGACGGAGTGGATATGGCGGCGGTGTGTGATGATCCGGGCAGCCCGCCCGCCACGCTGCGCTCGACCCTCCATGCTCCGACGCCGGATCCCCTGTTTGGATCGTGGGAGGAAGCATTCCCGCGGGCCGACGCGGACCCGTCATGGCTTCGCAGCCTTGCCGATGATCCCGTCGGTTTCGACGAGGAACGCCGGCAGCTCCAGCTGGTCCTCGATGGCCTCCCAGAAGAAGCCGAACCGGCACCGGCGGACAGCAGGCTCCGCGTATCCGTCTCGAATCTCGTCACCTACGCCACGTGCCCTTTGCGCTACTTCTGGACGTCCGTTGATCCCCTCCCGCGCCGTTCGTCAACGGCCGCGCGCAGAGGGATCGACGTGCACCGTCGCATTGAACTCCACAATCGTGGCGTGATCCCGCTCACCGACGAGTACGACATCGCCGAGAGCGAGGTCGCGCATGGCCCCGCCCCCTTCTCGGTGTACCTGTCCTCGCGGTTCGCCAAAGAGCCACCTCTCCACATCGAAACACCATTCGACCTCGTCTTGTCCCCCGACGCAACCATCACGGGCCGGATCGACGCGATCTACCGATGGGGTGACGACGGGTGGGAGATCGTGGACTTCAAGAGCGGCCGACCATCCGACAATCCGGCCGTCAAGGTGCAGCTCGAGGCCTACGCGTTGGCGGCGAGAGCCGTGAACCCGGGCATCGACCTGTCGGTTTCGTTTGCCTATCTCGGTGACGGACTGGACGTTCGGACAGAGCACGCCGATGAGCCCTGGCTCGAGGCCGCTCGCTCCCGACTCATCGCCCTGACCGAGGCGATCAGGGGCGGGCGATTCTCACCGTCTCCGTCGCCGAGCTGCCGGTGGTGCGACTTCCTTCCCTTCTGTGAGCGAGGACGGGCCTTCCTCGACGATCGCTAGCCTCAGATCGTGGCAAACACCAGCCGCATCCGCCTCATCGAACTCCTGGCTGTGCCCGGTCTCGCCACCGCCGCCGTCTCCTCGGCCCTTGCGCTCTTTGTGGGACACCGGACGCGCTGGGAACGCTGCTTCGCCGATCAGGCAACCAGCAGCGCGACAAGTGCGACTAGAACGCCGGCGATCAACGACACCGGACGATTCGGGTGAACGGCGCGCTTGACTCTATGGGTAGGTTGGAGTCTGAGAGGAGTGCCATGGCAGTGATCACCGTGTGGAGCGACATGTTCTGCCCCTGGGGATACGTGGCGGGGTTGCGTCTCAGGAGGATGCGAGACGAGCTCGGCGCGGACGTGTCGTTCGACTTTCGAGCGTGGCCGCTCGACGTGGCGTTCCGGCCTCAACAAGCAACCAGGGTACGAGCGGAGATTGTCGCGCTCGCCCAACACGAGCCGAGCGCGTTCACCCTGTACGAGGGGGACCTGCCAACCTCGTCCGTCCTCGCCTCTGAAGCCCAGAAGTGGGGGTACAGCTACGGCGACGAGGTCGGCGAGTACTTCGATCTCGCGATCCGGAGGGCGGTGTTTCTCCATTCGCGAAACCTGGGAGTGCACTCCGAGCTTCTCGCCGTTGCGAAAACCGAAGGTCTCGACACCGATGCGCTCTCGGAGGCGTTGTCGACGGGCACGTACCGTGCAGAGGTGAACGCCGACATCGAGGCGGGGCGTGCTCTGCCCGTGGAAGGGAGCCCAACAGTGATGCTGCCAGATGGCAGCGTGTTCTCGAATCCGGGCTTCGAGGTCAACCGGGTTCGGGAGATACCCATCATCATTGGTGATCATCTGGCGACCATCCGCGACCTCATACGGCGGGCCGCCTGGCTCGACTAGACAACTCTGCCATTCTCGACATCGACGATCACGGTGACCGGTCCCTCGTTGTCGAGTGACACGAGCATGCGCCCGCCGAAGGTGCCCGTCGCGACCGCGAGCCCCTCCGCTTCGAGATGCCCGACCATCGCCTCGAGCATCGACTCTGCCTGACTCCGATCGGCCGCTCGTGCGAACGACGGACGGTTCCCCTTGCGAACGTCGGCGCAGAGCGTGAATTGACTGACGACGAGTATCTTGCCGCCGATATCGATCACGGATCTGTTCATCCGGCCCTGTTCATCCGGGAAGATTCGCAACCGCGCGAGCTTGCCGGCCATGGCAACTACGTCGTCCGGCCCATCGCCTTCTGCGACGCAGACGAGTGCGAGAAGTCCTCGATCGATCATCCCCACATTCACCCCGTCTACCGTCACGGACGCACGGCCGACTCTCTGGACAACGGCTCTCACCTGGTCAATGTAGCCCTCAACTGAAGATCGGAATCGCCGATACCTGGGCAATGGCCCTACCTGTCGACATTTCCGAGCGCGTCGTCGTTCGGGGTTTGGAGTTGCCGCGCTCGTCGCGGCCGTTCAGCTATTGGTGGCGGCACTGCTGTTCGCCAACAGGCACCTCCTTCTCGCTTCGCTTCCCGCGCTGGTTGTCGGGATAGCCATCATCGGTGCCACCACATGGGCACGGGCGTCCGCGCCGCTGGCAATGATGGCGACGTCGGTTGCGATCGCAGTCGAGGTGGGATTGGTCGACGAGCCACGTGTGCGTACATTCGGCTTCGGAATGATCATCGTCCTCGGGCTCATCGCGGTGATGATGTCCTCGCAGCGCTGGATGTTCCACATGCCCGACTACGAGTTGTCCGTCATTGTCGACTCAACACGGCTTCGCCAGATCCTCGGAAACCTCCTGACGAACGCTCGGCGCTACGGGGGAAGCCGCGTAGCGGTTGGGGCCGGCAGCGAGAACGAGCGTGTCTGGATCGAGATACGGGACAACGGCCTCGGTGTGGAGCCGGCCGACGAGAGTCGCATCTTCCTCCCCTATGAGACAGCACACCAACGGGCCGGTGTCACGGCATCTGTGGGACTGGGTTTGGCAGTCGCCCAACAGCTCGCACATCTGATACACGGAGAGTCGTCCTATGAGCGCCGGCATCGGCTGACGGTCTTTCGCCTCGACTTCCCCGAAGCTCGGGCCGAGCAAGCTCAGCTTCTTTAGACTCGCGACCAATGAAGCGCGTCGAACGCCACGTCTTCCTCATCGATGCATCGAGTGTCATCGAACGGCGCCTCCTGGAACGATGGGTGGAACGCAACCACCCGGATGCGACAGCCACCCTGTGCATTCCCCCATCTCGCAAGCCGGGAAAGCGCTGCCCTGATCGGTCCCGGCTCCAAGCGATCCTGGACACAGATGCAACCCTCACACCGATTCGGGTGGCGTGGCTCGCCCCCCGACACAACGGCCGGCGGTCCGTGTCGTTCGTCGACCTCTTCCGTCTCGTCGATCCTCGGGTTCCCGACCCGCTGCGCCAGCTCCTGATCCTGTGGTCCAACGCCGACCGGACATGGGTGGTGGTGGGCGAGCCTGCCACCGCGTCGGCGCTCCGTGAGAACTGGAAGGCGAGTCCAGATGATGTCGGGCTCATCGACTTCGTCCACCGCAGGGCTGCACTCGCACTTGATAGGGCCGAGCGACGTCTCAGAGGGAACCGCTACAAAGTCCCCCACTTCGTTCGCCGTGACATCCTCAGCACGCCGTCCTTCAGGGAGCACGTGGCGCAGATTGCCGCTCAGGAGGAACGTTCGCAGGATGCCACCTTCACGAGGGCCTCGCGGTACTTGCGAGAGATCGCGGCCTCCCATAGCCCGTACTTGATCGATCTCGTCGCCAACGGCATCCGCTGGCTCTACCGGCGCGGGTATAGGGCGATCCTGTATTCGTCGGATGAACTCGGGAGCATCCTGACACTCGGCCAGCGCTATCCGCTCGTGTTCCTCCCTTCACACAAGTCGAATCTCGACCACCTTTCCTTGCAGTACGTCCTTTGGGAGAACGATGCTCCCTCCAACCACACCGCGGGTGGGATCAACATGAACTTCTTCCCGATCGGCCCGATCATCCGGCGGACCGGCGTGTTCTTCATCCGCCGGACGTTCAAGAGCAACCCCCTCTACAAGCTGGTTCTGCAGAGCTACCTCGACTATCTGATCGAGAAACGGTTCCCTCTGGAGTGGTATCTGGAGGGTGGGCGATCTCGTTCAGGCAAGCTCCTCCCGCCTCGGTACGGCATGCTCACCTACGTCGCCGACGCGTACGCTCGCGGCAAGAGTGACGATGTGTATCTCGTGCCCTTGTCGATCATCTACGACCACGTCCAGGATGTCGAATCCTATGCGGCGGAACAACGAGGCGAGCAGAAGGAACGCGAGAGCTTTGGCTGGTTGGTGAGGAATATCAGGGCATTCGGCCATCGGTTCGGCAACATCCACCTTCGCTTCGGCAACCCCATTCCCATCTCGAGCCATGTCGAACAGGGAGCGCCGATCGAACCGATCACCGTGCAGAAACTCGCTTTCGAGGTGAGCACCCACATCAACAACGTGACTCCGATCACCCCGACGGCGCTGGTGACGATCGCACTCCTGTCAGCAGGTGACAAGGCATCCACCCTCGAGGAGATTCGGGAGGAGCTGCGACAGCTGGACTATCTCATCACCCAGAGGAACCTGCCCGTGACCGAGCGAGTGTCGCCGGAGAACAGGGCACAGCTCGAAGTGATCCTCAGACGACTCGAAGAGCATGACATCGTGACGGGATTCGATGCAGGTCCTGAACCCGTGTACCTGATCACTCCCGATCAGCGACTCACCGCGGCGTACTACGCGAACACGGTCGTGCATTTCTTCGTCAATGCGGCGATCACCGAACTGTCCCTGCTTGCCGCGGCAGACTCCGGCGAAGAGAGCGCCGAGCGTTTCTGGAACTCGGTCATGCAGCTGCGGGATCTCCTGAAGTTCGAGTTCTTCTTCGCGGACAAGGACGAGTTCAGACAGGAGATTTGGAACGAACTCCTTCACAAGGATGGGCACTGGGCGGAGCGGGTTCTGAGAGGCGAAGCCCGCCAGCTCCTCCGTGAGCTGCACCCACTGACGAGCTACTGGGTGCTGCGACCGTATCTCGAGGCATATCGGGTCGTCGCCGACGCACTCGCGTCGCACTCGCCGTATGTCCCGATCAACGAACGCAAGTTTCTCGCCGAATGCCTCGCACTGGGAAAGCAGTACCGGTTGCAGCGGCTCATTCACGGCGACGAGTCCGTGTCGCAGGTTCTGTTGGCGTCGGCGCTGAAACTCGCCGGCAACCGGGGCTTGCTCGATGTCGACGATCCCGACCTGGACAGCCGCAGGAGAGGGTTCGTGCTGGAGATCCGCGAGGCGCTGGACAGGATCGAGTCGATCGAGGCACTCGCTGGAGGCAGACGCGCAGGCTTCTAGCCGCACCTCTTCCATCGTGACGTCTCGCCCCATACGCTGCGCGTCGTGTTGAGGCGCTTCGATCCGGACGTGGCGAGACAGATCGCTGTGCGAATGGAACGCGTCGGCGGTGACGCCACGGCGAGCTTCTCCGCCGCGGTCATGCTGCTCCCAGGATCCCCGTCCGCCGCTCGGGGTCGGGCCGCCGCGGGGTGGTGGTACGAGGAGGCGTCACGAATGCGCGCGAGAGCGAACCTCATCGAGCTACGCGGTCCCGATCCCACTGCACTCCAGCACCTCCACGCAGATCTCGACGGGCTGGAGCGCCGGCGGGAGGAGCTGTCGATGCAGTCACCATTCATCCGCTGGTTCGCATCCTGGTTCCCGCCGTTGCGGGAATCGATGCATGGCATGGATCGGACCCTCGATGAGCTGAACGCAACCATCGACGATCGGAGGTCGTGGGCCGATCGACAGATCATCGAGTACGAGGTAACGGGCGATGGCCGGATCGTCGAGGTGATCGGCGACCTACGGTCCGCCCGAAACATCGCGGTGCTGGTACCGGGCGTCGGTACCGATCTCGACACCTACGAGCAGGTGTTTCATCGGGACGCTCAGAACCTGGCCGATCGACTCGCCGGCACCGACACCGCCGTGATCGCGTGGCTGGGATACGATCCCCCTGACTCGGTGGTCGCGGCCATCAACGAGGACCCGGCAAGGGACGGCGCCACTTCACTTGCCTCGTTCGTTGCGTCGCTGCCTCCGGCACACATCACCGTCGTCGGTCACTCCTACGGCTCGCTGGTCGTCGGGCTCGCCGTCGGTGAGAAGGGCATGGTTGCGGACGAGGTGGTGTTCATCGGCAGCCCCGGAGTCGGTGCCGATACCGTCTCTGACCTTCACCTGCCTCCATCGTCGACGGTGTGGACCGGCCTCACACCCCTCGATCCGATCCGGCTCGCTCGAGCGGAGTGCCTGACCGAACCCGGCGAGTGTCTCTCTTCGCCGGAGGTCGTCTTCGGCATCGACCCGCACTCATCGGCATTCGGGGCCCGGACGTTCGATGCCGGAGATGCTCCGTTCTGGAACGCCCATTCCGCCTACTACACACCTGGTACGAACGCGCTCGACAACATCGCACGAATCGTCACCGGGGACGACGACCACGTGACCTAGTCACGCTCTCGTCAGTGTGCGACGGAGCAACCACGTGGCGGCACCCAGCAGGACGATCGCGTACCCGATGAGCACGGCGAGATCCGGAATGATGTTCGAGACATGCCCCTGAAGCTGCACGATCTTCGAGAACGCCTCCAACGCCCACGCGTGGGGAGTGATATGCGCGACGTGATACATCGTCGGAGCGAAGATCTCGAATACCTGCAGGGGGACCATGCAGCCGCCCAGCGCGGCGAGTCCGAGGCCCAGGAGTATGCCGATCCCCGAGGCCTGGGCGACGTTGCTAAACAACGATCCCATCACCATTGCAGCACCGGCTCCGACCAGCGAGAAGGTGACGAGCAGCAGCCCGGTCGCGAGCGGATCCCCCCAGTTGACACGGAACAGAAGCCAGGTCCCGATGACGACGAAGAGACCTTGGATCATGGCAACACCGAACCGCCCGAGTGCCTCTCCGACGAGGATGGTGCCCATCCGCGTCGGTGTTGCCAGCATCCTGCGACTCACCCCGTAGGTCCTCGACTGGATCAAGGCTGCGGATCCCGTCAGCGAGGTGAGGAAGATGAAGAGCACGAGTTCCGACTGTGCGCCGAGGTCGAAACGGCCACCCTGCGTGAACGAGTACGGCTGGCCGACTGACTGCGTTTGCACGTCGATACGTTCGACGTTCGCGAGTTCGGCGTGCGCCGTCGAGACGGCATCGGAGTACGAGGCGACGCCTTGGGAGCTCGCGAAGCCGGCGGCCCGCAGAATGGCGTTCTGCTGTGCGATCACCTGATCGATGCCGGTCTGCAACTGGATCTGCTGCTGCAGGTCCCGCGCCGTGAACCCGATCTCCACGTGTTGTTGGACCAGCTGATCGAAGTCTTCGGGGATGTCGAGGCCACCCTCCAGATCACCTCGCTCCACGGCGAGGACCATCTTGTCGACGTCGCTGTACGGGAACACCTCGAAGCTCCCATCTGCCTCCAACCCGGAAACGAGCGACTGCGCGAGGGAACCGTCGCCGGCCACAACGCCCAACCTCGGGCGGGACGAGCCCCCGTACACGGCGCCGAGCACGAGTACGAGCAGAAGCGGGAGGACGAAGACGAAGAAGAACGAGCTGCGATCCCGCACCATTCTGCGGATGTTGGCTCCGGCGATCGCGAGTGCCTTCACTGGTCCACGACCTTCCGAACGACCACCACGGCCAGCGCGGACGAGGCAACACCGATGGCAATGAGTACGAGTGCCGAGGGGACGACCGCTGCGATCTCACCTGACGCCAGATCACCGAGACCCCGGATGAACCATGCGTGAGGGGTGAACTTGCTCAGGAACTGCACGACACCTCCGGCCAGGGACACGGGAAAGAACGATCCTCCGAAGATGGCGAGGGCGATTGCAACGATCGCCGTGTAGGTGTTTGCTTGTTCATCCGTCTTCGCAAAACCCGACACGACGGCCATGATCCCGACCGCGGCGAACGTCGCCGTTAGGACCAGGATTGCGACTCCGACCGGGTTACCCCAATGCGCGTGCAGAAGCAGTGTCGACGCGACCACCAGTACGGTCATACTCGCGATGCCCAGCGCGTACGAGGCGATGGCCTTTCCACCAAGGATCGACGCCTTGGATATGGGTGCCGCCAGCAATCTCGCCAGGGTCCCATCCCGACGCTCTTCGAGGAGGCCTATCACCCCCTCCTGGGCAACGAAGAACAGGAACATGATGGCCATCCCGACCGTCATCGCGGTCGTGTCGTCGAGGCGTCGCGTCTCGGCTGGGAGGTCTCCGACGGTGATCGGTGAAGGGTACGCGGCGGCGTCTGTGACGGTCGAAGGACCGACGACTCCGCCCGATGCCGCGTAGGTTCGTACCTCGAGATTGACAGCCGACACTTCGTCGGCGAAGCCTTCCGCGACGGCTGTAGCGATCGCCGCGCTCGTCGAATCGATCGAGCTTCCGATGACGTCGAGGGTGGTTTTCTGGCCGGACTGAACGGCACTCGAGAACCCCTTCGGGATCACGAAGGCTGCCGACAGTCCGTTGGCGGCATTGGAGGCCGGATCGCCGGCGGTCTCGACCCTGGCCCGTGCATCCACCTCCGAGTCGACGGAGACGATCGTCACCCCTTCTTGGCTCTCCGCAAGACCGCCCAGCACCTGATCCACGAACATCGCAGCGATCTGTCCTCCATCGTCGTTCACGACACCGAACGTTCCGGTGTAGCTCGAGTTGGAGATCGGGTTGAAGACGAAGCTGAAGATCGCGGCCAGGCCGAGCGGCGCGATGATCCCAACGATGTACGCGGACCGGTCGCGAAGGCGTCTCCGGAGATCCTTGCCCGCGATCAGCAGCGCACTTCGCATCAGTCTCTGAGAGCCTTCCCCGTCAGATGGAGAAACACGTCTTCGAGGTCTGGCTGGTCGATGTCGACGGTCGCAACTACGACTCCCGCCTCGGTGGCGGCTTCCAGTATTCCGGTAATGACGTCACCGGCGTCCTCTACTACCACCTCGATGCCGTCAGGGGTCCTCGCGGCCTGCTGCACAGTGCCCAAGCGACTGATGTGTTCGACGGCGGCGTCCAGGTTCCCGGATGCTTTCACTCGGATCCGGTCACTACTTCCGACGAGCGCAACGAGATCCCTGCGGGTCCCCTCGGCGACGAGCCGACCACCGTCGATGATCCCCACCCTGTCGCACAGACGCTCAGCTTCTTCCATGTAGTGGGTGGTATAGATGACGGCCATCCCCCGCTTCCCGAGCTGTTCGACGTTCTCGAGGATGGCGTTGCGGCTCTGGGGATCGACCCCGACGGTCGGCTCGTCGAGTATCAGGAGTGTCGGCTCGTGGAGAAGACCGATCCCGATGTTGAGACGGCGTTTCATGCCACCCGAGTAGCTCTCCACTCGATCGTCGGCACGATCGGAGAGTCCGATGATCTCGAGCACTTCGTCGGTCCGGGCGGCGAGTTCGGTCGACGCGAGCCCGTAGAGCTTGCCGAAGAATCGGATGTTCTCTCGCGCGGTCAGATCCGGGTAGATGGCGAGGTCCTGCGGAACGAGCCCGATTGCCGCCTTCGCAGCGATGCTGCGAGTCGTCACAGGCTTTCCGGCGACGGTCACGCTCCCCGCGTCGGAGGTGAGGAGCCCGGCGATCATCGAGATCGTCGTCGTCTTGCCGGCGCCGTTGGGGCCGAGGAGCCCGTACGTTTCACCTTGATCGACATGGAAGCTGACGTCATCCACCGCTACGAGATCACCGAATGACTTCTTCAAGCCTTCGCAGCGCAGCACACCATCCATGTGATTCCTCCCTCCTCAGCCGCGCCTTGCGGGCATCCATGGGAAGCTAGTCGATCGTTCCGTCCGACTAAACGGGCAAGGTCGTGAACGCTCTTGCGCTTCGAGCCTACCGAGAGGATGCTGGCCATGTGATGTTTCGAGATCGGCGGGATGCCGGCATCAAGCTCGCATCCGAGCTGCAGTTCACGTCACCGAGCGTGGTCGTGGGTCTTCCACGTGGTGGAGTCGTCGTTGCCGCCGAGGTCGCCAGGGCGCTCGGCATGCCACTCGACATCGTGCTCGTGCGAAAACTTGGAGCGCCCGGAGCGTCCGAGCTGGGCATCGGCGCGATTGCAGAAGGCGGGATCGAGGTACTGAACACCGAGCTGATCCATATGCTCGGTGTCACCGCTGCCGCGCTCGATCGGGAACGAGAAGATCAGCGACGTGAGCTCGAGCGCCGGGCCCGTCTCTATCGATCGGGGCGGGAACCGCTGCAGGTGGTGAATCGACGTGTGATCCTGATCGACGATGGTCTGGCAACGGGTGTGACTGCGACGGCCGCTGCACGCTCGCTGCGGGCAAGGGGCGCATCGGCCCTCGTGCTCGCCATCCCCGTCGGTGCACCACCGTCGGTCAGAGAGCTGAGTGGGGAGGTGGATGAGGTCGTGTGTCTGGAACAGCCGGTGCTGTTCAGGGCAGTCGGGCAGTGGTACGAGGATTTCCGGCAGACCACGGACACGGAAGTGCTCGAGTGCCTCGCAACGTGACGGAGCACCCCGACCGACCTAGCATCGGATTGCGCCTCCGGTCTCCGCGCCGCTGCCTATCGGGGTGCCAAACCCGTGCTCCCTACATACCAGGCCCGCTGATCTGAATCCAGGGTCTTTCGGCCCTACAGTCCCACCATCGACGAGTCGTCGACGCCGGCTTCGATCGCCCGGAGCAGCTCGGCGACCTGAAGTGGCTTCGAGATGATTTCGTCGACCCCGGTCCGGATCATGAGATTGACGAGACCCTCCGTCTTCCTGGTGGCCATCCCGATGATCGGCACGTTCGCTCCGTGGCGTCGAATGCTCTCCACCATCTCTCGTGCGTCGATGTCGGGAAGATGCGCATCGAGGAGAATCACGTCGAAGCGATGATCCTTGACCGCCTTGATGGCCCCATGTCCCGATTCTGCGATGTCGACCCGATGGCCCCTTCGTTCGAGGAGTCTCGTTGCGATCATCAGGTTCGTGGGGCTGTCGTCCACAACGAGCAGACTCAGGTGATTCCTCCGCTCCCTCAGCCAGTGCTTGGTGACCAGCATGGACAGATCCACCGGCGAGGGTCCGGTCAACACGGCGCGTATCGCGCTTTCGAGTTCACCGTCGTCGATCGGCATCGTGAGATAGCCGGCGATGTTGAAGTCGAGGCACCGCTTCGCATCGCCTCGCTGTCCTACGGATGTGATGACCAGCATGTGCATCTGTTCGAGATCGGGACGACGCCGCAACTCGGCGGCGAAGTCGAGACCATCACCGTCGAGCGTGACGATGGTGAGCGCGAACGGGTGGTCGGCTGCGGACGCCGTGCCCAACGCGGCGATCGCCTCGCCTCGGGACTCGACCGACACGACCGAGAGTCCGATTCTCTCTGCCGCCGTGACATAGCGCTCCTTGATGAACCTGCTCGCGGCTACGACGAGCACGGGCAGACCATCCAGCTCGGACCGCAGTGGCTGCACGAGCTGAACGCTGCCGAGATCGGCACCGAGCGGAATGGTCACGTGGAACGTGGATCCGTGGCCCAGCTCACTCTCGGCCCAGATGCGCCCACCCATGAGCCCGACGAGTTGGCGACAGATCGATAGGCCGAGCCCGGTCCCCTTCCTGCGGACAGCCTCACCACCAGCCTGCTCGTACGCCTCGAAGATGTGTGCGAGTTCTGCGCTCGGAATGCCTGGTCCCGTGTCGACGACACCGATCTCGACCACGACATCGTTCCCCACTCGTTCGTTCACCGATACCGAGACGGTGACCCCACCCGTGTCCGTGTATTTCAAGGCATTCGAGATCAGGTTCAGAAGGATCTGGCGCACCCGTCCGGGATCGCCCTTGACGTTGAATGGAACATCGCCACCGATCTCGATCTCGTAGCCGATGCCCCGCTCCATCGCCTGAGCACGTGAAAGCGCCGAGATGTCCGTGAGTAGATCGCGAAGACTGAACGCCTCGGCGGCGATCTCCAGTTTGCCGGACTCGATCTTCGACATGTCGAGCAAGTCGTTGACCAGAGTCAGAAGCGCGTCGGCGGAGGTCGATGCGAGTTCGAGATACTCTCGCTGATCGGGTGTCAGCTTCGTTTCGAGGGTCAACTGCGTCATCCCGATGATGCCCGCGAGCTGGGTGCGAATCTCGTGGCTGATGTCGGCGAGAAACCGCGATTTGGCGCGGTCGGCTCGTCGAGCAGCCTCGAGCTGCGCCTCCAACTGCCGGTCGGATGGAGGACTCGTCGCGTCCACACCATGCGCCATGCTGACTCCTCCAATGGGTCGTCGCATCACTATCGACGAGAGGGGCGCCCTGGTTGAGTCTTTCCCGGTGATCCACCCGTCGCGACGACGGGATCGATCGTGCGTACAATCTCGCAGGGGCCCGTAGCTCAGGTGGTCAGAGCAGCGGACTCATAATCCGTTAGTCGCAGGTTCGAGTCCTGCCGGGCCCACCGAAGAACTCCCTGGTCAGGGGCCAGGGAGTTCACGATCGCTCCAAGAGGTCAATTCGAGCGGCTTTGTCCGTCGTTGTCCGTCTGAGAATCGCGCAGCATGTGATCAAGGCGCTCCGCAATGGTGTCCGCCTCCGAAGGGAACAGGTGACCGTACAGGTCCATCGTGACGGTGATCGAGCTGTGCCCGAGCTGACGTTTGATGTGCTCAGGATGTGCGTCTGCTGCGATCTTCAAGCACGTCAGCCACCGTGTCCTGCGCGTGGGACACGGAGTGACACCGAGGGAACAACGGATTCAGAGGATCTCGTCGACGTCGGCGGGTGGTTCGGCTACCTGGACCCTGT
>CAZQMF010000002.1:0-97387 GCA_964594235.1 uncultured Acidimicrobiia bacterium | reverse complement strand
CCGGTGAGGTCCACTACTGATTTGGCCATTGGCCGATCGGTGGGTGAACCCATAGCACGCGCCGCCTTCAACTACAAATAGTAGCATCGACGCGTCCGATTGCATGGTATTTGGTACTGCTGTAATCCCATCAAGCTCGGGGCCGACGTATGTGTGGGTGATCGACCACGGTGCGGTCATCAAACGGTGGTGAGCTACCAAACGGAAGAGTGCGTGTCACACACGTCGCAACAGGGCGGCGTCGGGTCTTCGGAAGCCTCAGCCGGCCAGGAGGACGCTCTCGACCTGGGTGGGCAGGGTGAGTTCGAACACCGTCTCATGATTCAAGCGCCGATAGGTGAGGTCTCCGCCCATGCGTCGGGCGAGGAGCCGCGAGAGGCTGAGGCCCAACCCGACCGATTCGGTGTGACCGGCAGCCTGGCCGGATGTCCAATACGGCTCGAAGATCTTTTCCTCACTCCCGGAAGAAACCCCGGCTCCACGGTCACAAACCCGAAGGACGGCCATGTTTGGTTCGGTATCGGCCTCCACGCGGATCGAACCGGCGCCGTGACGTACCGCGTTGGTGACCATATTGCGGACGATCTGGCGTACCCGACCGGCATCGGCCCACGCGTGTACGTCTTCTCCGACCACGCTGATCTCTCTCCCCACCAGGTCCACGGTCGCCAATGCCTCGTCTATCGCGTCGTGCACGCTCATCAGGGACGTTGCCACAGCCAGGTCGCCAAGGTCCGCCCGGGCGGAGGCCAGCAGGTCTTCGACAATCCCGCCCATCTGCCGACTCGTGGACGCTATCAGACTCACCATCTCGTCTACATCCGTATCGGTCATGGACAGCCAATCGCTCTCGAGCAGGTTGGAGAACCCGACCACCGCGGTCAACGGGGTACGCAACTCATGCGAGACCGACGCGATCAGTCGTGACTTGAGCTGAGACAACTCCACGGCGCGACGACGGGCTTGCTCGATCTCGGTGATATCGACGTACGCGGCGACCACGTGCGAATAGTCGGGACGGCTTCCGATCGACGGAGCGATGTACCTGAGCTGTGTATTCCGCAGCGTCCCGTCTGCCCTCATCAGATCGCCATCCATCGTGTGCTCGTACTTTTCGGCTGCGAGTGCACCCAGTATGGCGGCAGCAGCCCCAGGGGTAGTCGCAGTCACCGACGGCTGGTCTGACAAGAGACCAAGGAGGTCATCACTGTCGATGCCGAACAGCTCTCCCGACGCCAGGTTCGCGGCTGTCACAACCATCCGCCCGGCCCCAACGAACGCTTCGTCGGGATGTTCGGCCAGATACCCAACCAGGTCCGTCACCCCTGAAGCCGACAGTTCACCCAGCCAGGCCACCGCCGGTGTCATGTCCAACATCCGTAGCGCGATCGGCGAGAACTCGAACAGCGCCGCGAACCGATCACGGGACTTCTCCAACTCCAGCCGCGCCTTCCGTCCTTCGGTGACATCCAACACCGTTCCCCGCATCTCACCGGTCTCGGGCACCATCCGCACCCACAACTTGGCCGGAAAGGGAGTCCCATCGAAGCGCTCCAAGTCGATCTCATATCCGTCGACATGTCCGTGCTGACGAAGCAGCTCAACTGCCTTCTCCAGCTCGCGATGCGACGCCCACAGACTCGGCGTCTCCTGAGAGAGCGCCTGAGCCTTCGATTCGAAACCGTACATCTCCACAAACGCGTCGTTGACTGCCACCAGCTGCCCATCGATCCTGTTCACAAACACCCCGACAGGCACGTCCCACGCCGCACGGGCCAGCTCCAACGCTACCGCCGCTTTGTGTCGCTCAGACGCCTGATGCGTCGCCACCCCCGATGCCAACACGATCAACAACGTCGCCAGAAAGGCCAGCACCGTCGTGCCCGCCAACCCCCCGCCGGCATCATCGGTCAGCGTGACCACCAACCCGATCCCATTCGCCGTTACCTCCCGCGACGCGCTCGAAGCACGACCGATCGGCGGCTCATCCGACCCCGATAGCGCCAGGCTCATGCTCATCCCCTCAGACAGCAAACTCAACATCTCATCGCTTTCAATCACCGGGGCGAGTGCAAACATCCCCACCAGGGCACCCTGCGACCGGCCGGCCAGCGGAATCACTTCCGCCACCTGACCGCTCGCCGGATCGAACGACAACGCCGGCACCCCCGATGTGAGCGCTGTTGACACCGTCGGCACGATCAGCTGATTCCATACCTGCTGCGACACGAACGCACACCGCACGCACAGCACCGTGTACGAACCGTCAGGGGCTACGTACGCCAACGTCTCGAACGAGCCAAACCGCGCTGCCCCGTCTCCCCCCGCGACCAGATCCTCCAACCTGCCCCCTCCAATGTCCAACAAATCCGCGATCCCACGAAGATAGGCGACACGAGTCGAGAGCACCTCCTCGACGGTCGTCGCTGCCCTCTCCGCATGATTCCCCATCAGCTCCGCCGAGTGACGCGCAACCCCAGCCTGGATGACCACACCAACCCCGAGCGCCACCACCACTCCAACCACAACATGCCATATCACGAACCGATCGGCCGCGAAAGAACGCACCCAAGAGACCAACGGACGCACCGTCACGATCGACCTTCTCTCTGCACGCACCAACGTTCAGGTCCGACGGCCGCCGAACGGAAAGCGTCTCAGTTGCAGTATTCGTTACTACCAGCCGATATCGGCCCGGATGGGCGTCTCCTTGAGTAGCTAGGGTCCTCAGGAATGACGATGGAATTGGGCAAGGTCGGAGTGTGGACCGGACAGCTCGGCATCATGCCGGCGACCGAGACACGAAGCACGCTGCCTGAAATCGAAGCGCTGGGATTCCGCGCCCTGTGGTTCCCCGAATCCGTCTCCAAGGAGGCGTTCTCACAGGCCGCGATCATGTTGGGAATCGCGAAGGACCTCGTCGTCGCAACCGGCATTGCGAACATCTGGGCAAGAGACGCAACCTCCATGATCAACGGGGCTCGCACGCTCGAGGAAGCGTTTCCCCGTAGGTTCCTCCTGGGCCTCGGTGTCAGCCACGCGCCATCGGTCGGCAAGCGCGGTCACGACTACCAGCGTCCACTGACCGCAATGCGCACATACCTGGAGTCGATGAGGGCCTCTCGCTACGTCGGTCCAGCTCCCGAAGCCGAGCCTCCCCTCGTTCTTGCGGCCCTCGGACCTCGAATGTTGCGCCTCGCGGCGGACCAGACTGCGGGGGCCCACCCGTACTTCGTGCCCGTCGAGCACACGCGGTTCGCACGCTCGCTGCTCGGTAGCGGACCGCTGCTGGCGCCCGAACAGGCGGTCGTGATCACCGACAACGCTCAGGAAGGGCGTGCGATTGCCAGGGCCCACACGCGCTACTACCTGGCGCTGGACAACTATCGCAACAACCTCCTGCGCCTCGGCTGGGATCACGATGATCTCAAAGGGAACGGATCCGACGACCTGGTCGATGCAGTGGTCGCGTGGGGCTCGGTGGACGACATCCAGGCGCGTGTCGCCGCCCACCTCGAGGCAGGTGCCGACCACGTATCCGTCCAGGTGCTCAACGGACTTCCCGACCGCTTCCCGATTGACGAGTTGCGTCTCCTCGCCCCGGCGCTCCTCGAGCTGTGATCGGCTACACCCGTCGGCACCGCGGTGCCTGTCCCCAGCTGCTGGTCGTCGGTCGTGAGTGGGCGGTCGACGGCGGTCACGGCCTCCAGGTCGCTGCAAGGCGCTCCGCGGACTCGAAGTCGCTTTCGAAGGTGACTTTGAACGCTCGTGGATCCCCCGGCACCACGGCAGTCGTCAGATCGGAAAACAGCTCCACAGTCTCGGCGGTGTCGACTCCTTCGAATCCGGCCGTCTTCGCTGCCCGATAGGCGGCGAGAAGAGGTGCTGAGCGGAAACACTGTGGCGTCTGCACCGCCTGCGCGTCCTCCAACGGCTCGAGGACGCCCTCGTTCATCTGGAACAGTGTGGTCTCGGGGACGTAGCCGGGAATGGCGCCTCCTGTACGGCACGCCGTTTCGATCACGGACTCGAGCATCGACAAGGACAGGAATGGACGCGCTCCGTCGTGGATGGCGATGCAAGAGAACGCGTCGACATCGTTTGCGAGCGCCTCCAGACCGCACATCTCGCTCCCCTGTCGGGTCACCCCCCCGTCGACGATCCTGACCGTGGTGTGCCGCACGACCTGCGACGCGACCTCGCCCGCCCGTTCGCGATCCTCGGGGCGGACCACGAGGACGATCGTCCCGACGGATGACGAGATGTCCAGCGTCGCCAACGGGTAGGCCAGGAGGGGCCGGCCCCGGACCTCGACATACACCTTGTTGAGGGCTGAACCCGAGCGAGTGCCGGCGCCTCCGGCCAGCAGGATCGTGGCGATGCTCATGCGCGGCACCCTACTAGCGGTACACTCGCCGCTCTATGCAGAGCATGGTGATCGACGTCCCGTTCACGATGCGGGTCGTAGTGTCGGATCTCGAACGCGAGGTGACCTCGACGCCCGTCGAGATCGACACGATCGTGTTCCTGCCACCGGGTGCGGAATCGCTGGTGCCTGCAATGCTGCGGCGATTCTTCGATGGTGACGCCGACGCTCTCGTTGCGGTCAGCGTTGTACACGAGGCCGTCAAACAGGTACATGACGGAGTGGTGCAAACGGGAATGGACCGCGGAGACATCGTCACCGTCGCTGGACCGGAGGTCGTATCTCGTGCGACACTTGTCGCCGCACTCCTCGACCGTCCTCACGAATCGACCATCGATCCTGCCGCGTTTCTGGCAGGTCGGGGCAAGCGGGTTCTCGCGTATCCCGTCAGATCTCGCGACTGAGGATCACCTGCTGAGCCGCTTCGCCGAGTGCCTGCGCTCCGGCCCCGAGACTCGCAAAGCGTTGGTCCGATGTGAGCCCGTGGTGGTACCGGTAGTAGATCTGCTGAGCGATCACGGCCAGTCTGAACAATCCGAAGGCGTAGTAGAAGACCATGTCGCCTGGGTCCACGCCCGTGACGTTCGCATAGCCATCGACGATCTCTGACCGGGTGGCCGCCCCCGGTGCCGTTGTGGGTCCGCCGGCGACATCCTGCATGGCAGCAGGATCGCCTGCCTCCACCCAGTAGGCGAGACTCGAACCGAGGTCCATGAGCGGATCGCCCAGTGTTGCCATCTCCCAGTCGAGCACCGCCCTCACCTGTCCCAGATTCTGCGGATCGAGCACGAGATTGTCGAACTTGAAGTCGTTGTGTATCAGCGCAGCGCCGGACTCGCTCGGCTGGTTCGCGACCAGCCACTCGATGGCTGCGTCGATCGCCGGGACAGGGGCGATCGACGAGTCGCGCCATCTCCGGGACCACCCACCGACTTGGCGCTCGACGTAGCCGGCCGGTCGACCCAACGGTGCTAGTCCTGCGCCTGTGAAGTCGATCCGGTGAATCTCGGCGAACGTCTCGACGAAGGCCACGCAGATGCGACGCATGATGTCGGGCTTGGGAACAGGACCGGTGCTGCGAAGGATCGTGCCATGTACCCGGGACATCAGATAGAAGGGCGCGCCTATGACGGTCTCGTCCTCACACATCGCCACAGGCGAGGGTGTTCTGTGCCACACGGGGTGAAGTCGGTCGAGGATTCGGTACTCGCGATGCATGTCGTGTCCGGACTTGACATGCACGCCGATCGGGGGACGTCGCAGGACAAGTTCACGACCGCCCATCTCGACGAGATAGGTGAGGTTCGAGTGTCCTGCCGGGAACTGTGACACGATGATTGGTCCGGTGATACCGAGTCGTTCGGCAATCCATTCCCCGAGTACATCGAGGTCGAGTTCCTCGCCGGGGCGAACGGGCCGCGTCTCGTTCATTGCCTGTACTTGGCGAGTTCGACCCTTGCGACGAGATCTCGGTGGACCTCGTCGGCGCCGTCGTAGATTCGAGCAGCTCGCTCGTGCCGATACCAGAAGGCGATCGGCGTGTAGTCGGTCATCCCCAGTCCTCCGAGCGTCTGCAGCGCCCTGTCGAGGACCCGACCGAGCGTGTTGGCGACGTAGAACTTGATCGCGGAAATCTCGGCCCTTGCCGAACGACTGCCCTCTCGTTCGATCTTCGCAGCTGCGTCCATCACCATCAGTCGTGACGCGTTCACCTCGGCACGGCTGTCCGCGATCCAGTGTTGGACAACCTGCCGGGAGGCCAGCGGTGTGGCCGGTGCGAGCTCCCGGTCGAGCGCGTGCCGGCACATGACCTCGATCGCTCGTTCGCAGATGCCGATCCAGCGCATACAGTGGTGGATGCGACCGGGCCCCAACCGCTCCTGCGCCAACGCGAATCCGGCACCCTCGGGTCCGATCCTGTTGACCACCGGGACACGGCACCCGTTGAATGCGACTTCGGCGTGGCTCGCCCACCCCGACCCGCACTCCCCCATCACGGGTGTATTGCGCACAAGCTCGAATCCAGGAGTTCCGGTCGGCACGATGATCATGCTCGCCCTGCGGTACCGATCGGATGACTCAGGATTCGTCACCGCCATCACGATCGTGAACGCTGCCCCGTCTGCTGCACTCGTGAACCACTTGTCACCGTCGATCACGTACTCGTCGCCGTCACGGACCGCAGTGGTCGCCAACCACGTCGGGTTCGACCCTGCCCTTCCCGGTTCTGTCATCGAAAAGCACGATCTGATCGCTCCGTCGATGAGCGGTCGCAGCCACTTGTCCTTCTGTGCGGGGTCACCGTGACCGAGCAGCAGTTCCATGTTCCCGACATCCGGGGCCTGGGCATTGAAGGCATAGTGACCGAGGGGCGTCCTGCCGAGTTCCTCGCTCACCCGCGCGAACTCGACGAGCGAGAGCCCCGGACCCCCCGCATCTTCGGGAAGGTGCGGCACCCACAGGCCCAGCTGCTTGACCTTCGCCCGTGTCTCCGCGAGCCGCGGCTGGACGGACGCGAACCCCCGTGTGAGAAACTCGGACTCCAATGGCATGAGTTCGCGTTCCATGAAGTTGTGCACTGTGTCGAGAATCGCGTCGAGTTCGGCCCGCATGCAATGGAGTCTACGGTCGGGAACCTGCGCCGCGTCTCCATCGTCGAAAGGGAGACGAAGGGAGCCTTCAATGCGACGGACACTCATCATGATCGGCGTCATCGCCATGCTCGCGACGGCGTGTGCGGGCACCAGCTCGATCGGAACGAGCCCACCAGGCGGGCCCGGCCTGTTCGGCGCGTCGCTGTACACCGTTGGTGGTTGCGACGACCTCCTCTCTTACTACGTCGACAACGCCATCGACCTCGTCGGACCCTACGGGCTGCCGGGCTACGGCTACTACTACGGAGGCCCGATGCTGGCGGAGGATGCCGTCAGATCGCCCGCCACCACGATCGCGGCGCCGACGGCATCCTCGGACTATTCGGGCACGAACGTGCAGGTGGCGGGTGTCGACGAGGCCGACATCGTCAAGACCGACGGTGAACGTATCTTCATGATCGTCGACGGTGCCCTCCGTATCGCACTCGTCGAACCGGGTGGCGTCCGGATGGCCGGCACACTTCAGCTCAGCGATTGGTGGCCGAGCCAGATGCTTCTGTCAGGGGATCGCCTTCTGTTGATCGGGCCAAGCTGGGACAACTCCCCTGTCCCGCTCGGTGGCTTCGCCCCCTCCTACTCGGCGGCGGTCACTCGCATCGTGCAAGTCGACGTTTCGGACCCGAGCACACCGACGATCGACCGGACGCTGCTTCTCGACGGCTCCTACGTGGACAGCCGCATGGTCGACGGCGTTGCACGGGTCGCTATCAACTCGAGTCCGGTCGGGTTCGACTGGGCGTACCCGGAGGGATCCGGACTTCGCGCCGAGCAGCTCGCAATACAGAAGAACCGTGACATCGTCAGGGCGTCCACGCTCGACAACTGGCTCCCCTACTACGTCCTCACCGACGAACGCACCGGACGCACCTCAGAAGGACGCCTGCTGGACTGCAGCACGGTCATGGCTCCGAACGACTTCGCCGGGCTCGACACCCTCTCGATCCTGACGTTCGATCTCAACTCCGGCATCGACGACTGGGCGAGTGCGGGCGTCGTCGCGTCGGGCAGCACCCTGTACGCAACCGCCGACCACGTGTACGTGGCGACCCAGCGGTGGGTCAACTGGTCGGTTCTGACCGAAGCGGACGTTCGCAATGAGTCTGGCGGCTTCACGACCCAGATCCACATGTTCGACACCTCGCAACCGGGCAACCCTCGGTACCTCGGTGGCGGAGAGGTGAAGGGGTTCCTCCTGAACCAGTTCTCGATGGACGAGTACAACGATGTCCTACGGGTGGCCTCGACCACCGCCCCATCGGGCTGGTGGTGGTCCGGCACGTCGGAGAGTCTGGTCTCCACGCTCCGCCTCAAAGGCGGCGAGTTGCAGCAGGCTGGTCAGGTTGCGGGGCTCGGTCAAGGCGAACAGATCTACTCGGTGCGTTTCATCGACGACGCAGGATACGTCGTGACGTTCCGGCAGACGGACCCGCTGTACGTGATCGATCTCGCCGACCCGACAGCACCTCGCGTTGCCGGCGAACTGAAGATCCTGGGCTACTCCGCGTATCTGCACCCGGTCGGTGACGGTCTGCTGTTGGGTATCGGACAGAACGCCGACGAAGAGGGTCGGACCACCGGCACGCAGTTCAGCTTGTTCGACGTGTCGGACCCCGAGAACCCGACGAGGATCGACCAGGTGAAGATGGACAGCGGCCACTCCGCCGCCGAGTATGACCACCACGCGTTCACCTACTGGAAGGGCCTCGCGCTCGCCCCATACCAGTCGTGGAAGAACGACAAGGCCGAGAGTGGCGTCCTCGCCGTGAGGGTGGACAACGGAACGATCAGCTTCGAAGGGATCCTCGAACAACAGGAGAAGGAACCCGATGCGATCCGAACCATCGTGATCGGTGACACCATCTACACCATTACCTATGGCGGCATCGGCATGAACGATCTGAACACGCTCGAGCCACTCGGGTTCGAGTCGTTCTAGGAGAGGACCTTTCCGAGCGCAGCAAGGTGCACTGCTGGCGGGTCGAGAGTCTGCTTCGGTATACCCAGTCGCCGACCATGGTGAGTGAGGCTGCCGAACCGTAGACCCCGGTACGCAGCCAGGAGCTATCTTGCGTATGTGGACGATTCGATTCGCAGAGCCGTGGATGTTCTCTCGGGGGCCCGACGCATCCTGATCTTCACGGGCGCGGGCATCTCGGTGGAGTCGGGTATCTCCGACTTTCGCGGTCCCGACGGCCTCTGGTCGCGCGTCGACCCCTCGCTCTTCGAGATCGGTCGTTACCTGACGGACGCCGATGCCCGCAAGCAGGTGTGGCGGGTACACCTGTCAGGTGAGCTGAGCGTGGCGAACATCCTTCCGAACGCGGCGCATCTCGCCCTGGTGGACTTGTGGGCGACCGGCATGACGACGGGGTGCATCACGCAGAATGTCGATGGTCTCCACACTAAGGCCGGGCTTCCTGATGGCGCGGTGGCGGAGCTACACGGCGACCTGGCCCATGTGGAGTGCGTTGCGTGCAAGAGGCGATGGCCGGCCGAGGAGATTATCGAGCGATTGGCTGCCGGTGACGACGACCCCCACTGCACCGAGTGTGGCGGCATCCTCAAGTCGACGACGGTGTTGTTCGGGGAGCTGCTGCCCGGCGCTGCGATCGCCCGTGCCCGGCAGATGTCGGACACCGCCGACGCCGTTCTCGCCGTCGGCAGCACGCTTTCTGTGTACCCGGCAGTCGACTTCGTCCTCGATCCCGTGTTCCGTGGCGCTCCATTGGTGATCGCCAACCTGGGGCCGACCGACTACGACAGGCTCGCAACCGTGCGGGTCGATGGTCCGGCCGCTACGACGATTCCATCGATCGTTCAGGGTCTTCTCGCGTCGTCGTGACCTCCGCGATGAGACCGATCACAAATGCAGCGATAGTGAGCCACTGCACCCAGTCGCCGACGCGCGTGTAGAACGTTGGTTGGAGGGTGCGAAAGCCGACCTCTCCTCGAAGGATCGCGCTCGACATGATCGGGGTTCGTTCGGTGATCGTCCCGTTGGCAGAGATCAGGGCACTCGAACCGGTGATCGAGGCGTGCACCATGTCGATGCCGTTCTCGGCTGCACGCATGCGAGTCATCTCGCTGAATTGCAGAGAAGCGGCCGAATGTCCGTAGCCCGACTCGTTGGTCGTGACAACCACGAACCGGGCTCCGGCCCGCACCGCATCCCGGACGTGCCTTGGAAACGCTGCCTCGAAGCACACCACCGATGCAAACGGACCCTTCGGCAGGTCCCACACAACGGGGCCGGGACCCGGCACGATATCGAGTGTGACGCGGTGCGTCTCCTTGATCCAGTTCAGGTACCGGCGAAACGGGATGTACTCGCCGAACGGGACGCCCTGCGTCTTCTCGTACTCTCCGATGACCATCCCGTCGGGGCCGTAGAGGACGTTGGCGTTCACGAACCCGCTCTCGCCTACAGTTCGCGACGACCCGATGAGGAAGAACGCGTTCAATCGGCGGGCCTCGGCGCCAACCGCCACCGCGTTCGCCGGATTGGTGATCGTGTCTGCGTCGTACATGGCGGAGCTCTCGGGCCAGATCACCAGGTCGACCGATCCTGCTGCGAGCGTCTGTGTCAGCGCGAGGTGAGAGTCGAAGATCCTCTGATTCTCGTTGTCGCAGTACTGACCGGGGCAAGGGCTCGAACCTTGAATGACGGCGACCCGGAGGGGTGTTCCGTCGATGCGGGGCGACCAGATGGCTCCCGCGACGGCCAGAATCACTCCAACCGCGACGGCCGCGACGACCGGTCGGACCGTTCGTCGCTCAACGAAGAGCACGATGCCCGCGGCAACGGCGATCGCGAGTACCGACAGTCCGGTTTCCCCCACCCACTGAGCGCTGTCTCTCAGCGGAGGGATGTCGCCGACGGCGGTGCCCAGCGACCCCCACGGGAAGCCACCGAATGGCCAGTGTCCCCTGAACCACTCCGAGACGGTCCACGCGCCGACGACGAGCAGCCACCAGTGCCCGGACGAGCGGAACCGCCAGGCGACGTATCCGACCGGCACCAGGTACAGGGGCAAGAACGGGAACAGGACGGCCGCGCCGACCCTCGTGGAGATCGCGACCCACCAGATCAGCAACGTGAAGAACACGAGCCCAAACAGGTAGGTGGCCGCGACAGCAGTCCATCTGCTCGTCGTTCGACGAAGACCCCACAGCAACGGCACAGGAGCGATGAATACCATCGCACCCCACCCGACCGGCGGGAACGCCACCCACAACAGTCCCGCAGAGATGAGTGCACCGAGCCAGGCCACCCGAGCACGCTAGTCGGCCTTGACTCCTCTGCGTCGCTTCACGATCCAGAACACGATCGCAACAGGAATCAGGATCAGCAAGAGGATCGGCAGGAGGAACACCCCCAGCCAGATCACGGCCGAGGCGAGCCACTGGAGACCGGCAACGAGTCCGCGCAACGCGTTCCGGAAGATCGTCCCCACACTCCAGCCCTCCTTGGCGATCGGTTCGAGCGACTCCGACGGAGTCAAGTTGACCGAGACGGTGGCGAGCGCAACCTGCGAGTCGTACAAGCGCTGCCTCCCCTGGAGTTGTTCGATCTCCCCACGAACCTGCCGGATGCTCTCGAACACGTTCAGGAGATCGTCGGGCTTCGCATCTGGTCGCTCCCTGACATCCGCCAGGAGCAGCCGGAGTTCCTCTTCGTAGGCGGTCAGGTTCTTCAGCTGTGCTTCCAGGTCGCCGTACTCCTCGGAGATGTCCTGCGACGAGGTCGACAGCGAACGCACGTCCAGAGCTTCGGTCTTGAGCGCTTCGATGAACGCCTCGAGCTGGTCCGCAGCCACCCGAACCTGCAACGTAGAGAATGCCGGCCCGTCGGCGAGTTCCCGGTAGGTCTGCTCTGCCGAAACGTACCCTCCGTACTGCGTGGCGAGGAGGTGCACGGTCGCAGAACTCGCCTCCGGATCGGCAACCTCGAGGTCGATCGAGGCGGTTTCGATGATCTTGCGGCCTTCGTCGGCGACGACGCTCCCGTCGTACCCAGCCATGTCTTTCACGGACGCTGCCCGCTCGGTGAGCGGTGCACCCACCGGCTCGAACGCGTTGGAACCCCCGGAAGTCTCGCCGTTCCCACACGCTGCCAGCACGGCGGCAAGCGCCACGATGATCAGCCCACGTCTCACAATCCACTCCTCGGTTGGACACAGGTGAGACGCTCAGAGGCTGCCCAGGAGTTCCCGATCAGGAGGCGTACGCCGGCGTGTTCCCGTCCTTCCACTTGATCGAACAGCCCATCGACGGCCACTGGTCCTCAGAGACCGGCTCCCCTGCGAGTACGGCATCCACGGCTGCCCGCAGGTCTCGCCCGGTCACAGGCTTCCCGCTGTTTGGACGACTCTCATCGAACCTCCCTCGATAGACCAGCCCGCGATCGGGGCCGAAGAGGAAGAAGTCGGGCGTGCACATCGCGGTGAACGCCGCTGCGACCTCCTGGGATTCGTCGTACAGGTAGGCGAACTCGAAGCCCAGCTCCCGAGCCCTTGCGGCAAGTGCGTCGGGTGCGTCCTCCGGATAGGTGCTGACGTCGTTGGACGCGATCCCGACGATGGCGAGGTCGGTGTCCGCGTAGTCGCGGGCAAACCCGGCAATGCCCTCTTCCAGGTGCTTGACGTAGGGGCAGTGGTTGCAGAGGAACATCACCAGCAAACCGACCCGTTCGGAGAAGTCGTCGCGCCGTACCAGCCGTCCCGTCAGGAGATCGGGGAGCTGGAAGTCGGGTGTAGCGGTACCAAGTGGCAGCATCGTCGATGTGGCAGCCATGCGTCAGTCTCCTTCGTGAACAGTGTAAGGCTGATTGCGACTCGAGGGCCCATGGCACACCCCCCGCTCGCCACTACCCTGATTGCAATGGCACTCTACGAATTGATCGGCGATGTCCGCGAGCTGGTCGCACCGGCTCTGATCGTCGCGTTCGACGGGTGGGTGAACGCAGGATCGGTCGGTACCGAAGCCGCGAACGCGATCAGCAGAGACGGGGCCGCCATCGCGACGTTCGACGGTGACGTCCTCTTCGACTACCGCTCGTCACGTCCCGACATCGAGTTCGTCGAGGGTCTCATGCGGGTGACCCGGTGGCCGGAGATCACCATGACCCGGGTCCGACAAACCCGGGACGTGCTGGTGCTCTCGGGCAGTGAACCGGACTTCCGATGGAAATCCCTGAGTAGCGAGATCGGAGAACTCGCCCAGTCCCTCGAAGTAGTCGAGATGGTGTCGCTCGGAGGCGTACCGGCAGCGGTGCCACACACCCGCCCGGTTCGCATCCTCACCACGGCCTCGCGTCGAGATCTGATCCCGGACGACGAGCAGTTGCCGCAGGGCATCCTCAAGGTGCCCGGCGCTGCGGTCAACATCGTCGAGCAGGCGGTCACGGCCCGCGGGATCCCCGCCGTCGGGTACTGGGCACAGATTCCTCACTACGTCGCCGGCCCGTACCATGCGGGCGCGCTCGCTCTCATCGAGCGGGCTGCCAAGCATCTCGGCATCGATCTCCCGCTCGGTAGCCTCGTCGACGATGCGAAGGAACAACGCAGGGAACTCGACGAGACGGTCGCCGACAAACCAGAGGCCGTCGCCTACGTACAGCGGTTGGAGCAGTTGGTCGGCGAGCAACAGCACGTCCCGACCGGTGAGGAGATCGCACAGGAAGTCGAGCGGTTCCTCAGAGAGAACACCGACCCGTTCGGCGACCAGGGCGGCTGAGCTAGACGGTTCGTGCTGGACGTGAGGTGTAGAGGTAGCCGATGAACATCAGCACGGCACCGACGAACTCCCCGACGTAGAGCGCCACCGGAATCCCGAACCGTTGCGCAGAGCCTCCGAACGCCGGCATCATCGCGCCGGCGGCGATCAGGATGTTGCCGACCATCCGGTTGGCGGCCGACCTGGTCCTCCAGAAGTAGTACGCCGAGTAGATCGCCCCTCCGGCGAGCATGATCACGCCGTACAGGTTGAAGAAGGGCGTCAGCACACGCACACCGGAAGTGGTGATGGCCTGACCGCTCAACTCGCCGCTGAGCATCTTGCTCGGATCGAGCTGGGCTCCGGCCACCCTGTACAGGGCGTACACCGATCCGAGCGCCAGGATCGCCATCAGGATGTGTGCGAGACGCACCTTCCCGAGCCGTCGGTGGACGAGCAGGTACACGGTGCCCTGCCCGAGCCATGCGGCGACCAGAATCGCACCGAAGAGGTACCAGAGGCGAAACACCAGTGGGCTCCAGCCGGCAAACCCATAGATGGCTTCCATCGCACCGCCGATGCCATACATGAGAAAACCGATCCCCCAGAGAAGCAGGTAGGGATGTCTCCGCTCGAACCATTTCTTCAGCACCATGAAAGCAAACACGAACGAGATCGCGGACGACGCCGCGGGGAGATAGGCGCTAAGCACTTCCTGCATCGAGTACTCCTATGACGTGACAATCACATAGAGGGCGATCCCGATGAGCGAGACCGCCGCGACGGCGAGGATCGCCAAGACGATGGGCACCACACGACTTCGATCCATCACACCTCCGGCCGAAACGCTATCAGTGTGAACGATCGACGCCGAGTCGGATCAGATCTGCCCCATGAGCTTCGTCTTCTTCTCGGCGAATTCCTCGTCGCTGATCACACCCTGATCCCTCAATCTCGCCAGTGTCTCGAGCTGCTCGGCGGCGCTCTGTCCAGAAGCGCCCTGGAGTGCCATCGTGCGAGTCTCACGGAGTCTGTAGATTTCCGACTGGACGCCATCCGGATCGGGGATGTCACTGAACTGACTCTGGCCCCGCTCACCCGCAGACTCGATGATCAGGTCTCCCGAGCCGACGATCCGCTCGATGACGGACTGCGTGAACGTGACGTCGTTGATCACCTCCAACGGGATTTCCAAGCCGTGACGGGCGATCATGCCCCTTCGGACGAACACCCGCTCGTTGGTGATGACGTAGTGGGTGTACAGCCAGTCGGTGAACGGCGGCACTGCGAGCAGCAGCCATACCACGACTGCCGCAGCGAGCCCGACCCACAACCAGGTGCCTTCAGCCATGACGAGGGTGACGATGATCCCTGCGATGGCAACCACGGTCACGAACCCAGGCCATACGAGCTGCTTCCAGTGGGGTCGGAACGCCTTGATGACCTCTTCGCCGCTGCTGAGTTTTGGGTGCTTCATGCCGCCAGCCTATACCCTGCGTGGTGCCGGGTGGCCGTATCATGGCCGCCGTGGCGACACCAGACGATCTCTTCCGGTTCCTTCGCGACCTCGACATCTCCACGACGACGCTCACCCACGAGCCGGTGTTCACGGTCGACCAGGCCCGCGAGGTCCGCGGAGAGCTTCCCGGCGGCCATTCCAAGAATCTGTTCTTGCGAACGAAGAAGGGCGCGATGTGGCTGATCGTCGCCAGGGAGGACAGACGGATCGACCTCAAGGAACTGGCGGCTCGCCTGGATTCGGAGCGGTTCTCGTTCGGCAGTTCCGAGCGGCTGATGCGAGCGCTCGGTGTCATCCCTGGAGCGGTGACACCCTTCGCCGTGATCAACGACACCGAGGGGTCGGTGCGGGTCGTGCTGGATCGCGGACTTCTCGAGCTGGATCCACTCAACTTCCATCCGCTCGACAACTCGATGACCACGACGATCGCCCCGAACGACCTCCTGAGGTTTCTCGAAGCGGTGGGACACGAACCCATCGTGATCGACCTGTAGCCCAGGGCTTCCAGTTCCGGTTTCTTGCGTAGCATTCCTGGCATGCCTTCCAACTCATCCCGAGCATCACGCCGGCTCGGCCACCACCCCAGGCAGACGGTCCACGAAGTACTCGTCGATCTCGCCGAGTCCGTCGGCTCCGATTTCGACCAGGATCACTACGGCGACGGCGACGTGATCGAGCGTTTGGAGCGTCGTGTCGCCGATCTGCTCGGCAAGGAGGCAGCGGTGCTGATGCCGAGTGGCACCATGGCCCAGCAGATCGCGCTGCGGATCTGGTGCGATCGGGCAGGGATCCATCGTGTGGCGTTCCACCCCACGTGCCATCTCGAACTCCACGAGCGGGGCGCGTACCGGGAGCTTCATGGCTTGTCGTCCACGTTGCTCGGCGGCCCGGACCGTCTGTTCACCATCGACGACCTCAAAGATCTCCATGAACCGGTAGCAGCGATTCTCTTCGAGCTACCACAGCGTGAGATCGGCGGCTACCTGCCGGAATGGAACGAACTCGCAAGGATGACCGAGTGGGCGAGAGAGCACTCCATCAGGCTTCATCTCGACGGTGCACGCCTTTGGGAGACAAAGACCTTCTATGGCAAGCGGTACGCCGAGATCGCCGGTCTGTTCGACACCGTGTACGTGTCCTTCTACAAGATCCTCGGCGGCATCGCCGGCGCTGCGCTGGCGGGACCGGCGGACGTGATCGACACGGCCCGGATCTGGCAGCGCCGCCACGGGGGGAACCTGGTGCACATGTATCCGCTCGCCGTGTCGGCTGAGCTCGGGCTCGACCGCCATCTCGGGAAGATGGGCGAGTACCACGAGAAGGCGGTGGAGATCGCAGCCGTGCTCTCCTCACTGCCCGGCGTCTCCGTGCGACCGAACCCGCCACACACGAACATGATGCACGTGTTCCTGGAAGGCGACCTCGATCGCCTGAAGGCCGCAGGCCGACAGATCATCGAAGAGGCAGACACCGAGCTGTTCGGCTACCTCGACGAAACGGCGGTGCCCGGTGTCACCCGGTTCGAACTCACCGTCGGTGACTCCGCTCTCGGGTTCGATGGTGACGAGGTCAGACAGCTGTTCACGAGGCTCCTCGCGCTGGCCTAGGTCACCTTCGGTCGCCGGAACCCAACTCCCGCACGTACTGCCCATCCAGATTGGTGAAACCCACCCGCTCGAGATACCGATTGTGGCTGGGGCTGCCGCCATCGCTCACCAGCTTGCGGTACCCGCGTTCGGCAAACACCTGCTGCCTCCACCCAAACAGGAACCGTGCCGCTTTCAGGTCGCGATGCGCAGGCGTCACGTAGTCCAGGAGGACACGCAACGTCCCTTCCCCTCCCGGTGTTCCGATGAACAACCCGGCAGGCACCATGTCTCGCAATGTGAGGATCGCGAGTTGATCGCTCTCAGGCTGAAAATGGAACGCCGGCAGGAAGCGGGCGATGTCATCACGATAGAAATCCACGAGCCCGGCAACGTACAGCGACTCGGGACGCACCTCCAGCAGCGTGAAATACTCCTTGTCGGTGAACGCCTTCCACAAGAAGAAGGCGTTCAACACAACGACGATCACGTTGACGATCGCGATCGGCGGCGAGTCGATCAGGAACCCGTAGATACCGAAGAGGATGCCGCCGACGAGGCTGATCATGCGAAGGCGCACGACCGATCTCATCGCGAGCGAAATGACCACCAGCGCAGAAGCCACATACCCGAGGAACTCGATCATGGGTGGAGCGTACCGGGTCTCAACGACGACCCTCTATTCCCATTCCCGCGCTCGCAGTCTGATCAGTCCTCGAACACTCCGGGAATCGTTCGACCGCACTCGCTGCACCGCCCCTGGTCGATGGCCCAGCCCGTGATCCGGTAGGCAATCCGTCCGATCAGTCTCGCACCGCATCCCGCGCACCAGGTGCTCTGGGTCATCTCGTCGAGCATGTTGCCCGTGTAGACGTAGTGCAGACCGTTGCCGATGGCGATCTGCCTGGCCCGAAGCAGGGTCGACACGGTCGTCCGGGGAGTGTCCATCATCTTGAACGCCGGATGGAAGGCCGTGAAGTGATGCGGCACATCGGGACCGAGGTGCTCCACGATCCACCGGGTCATCACGTCGATCTCCTCGTCGGAGTCGTTCAGCCCTGGAATGAGCAGCGTGGTGATCTCCAACCACGTGTCGGTCTCGTCGTGGACATACTCGAGCGTGTCGAGCACGGGTTCGATGCTCCCGGCGCAGTAGCGGTGATAGAACTCGTCGCTGAACGCCTTGAGATCGATGTTCGCCGCGTCCATGACGGCGAAGAACTCGGCTCGCGGTTCCGAGTTCACGTATCCGGCCGTCACCGCGACGGTCTTCAGCCCGGCCGCGTGGGCCGCGTGGGCAGTGTCGATTGCGTACTCATGGAATACGACGGGATCGTTGTAGGTGAACGCGACGCTTCGACATCCGCGAGCGACGGCGGAGGCGGCAACTCGATCGGGTGGCGCCTCCTGGCCGAGGATGTCGTCGGTCCTGGCCTTTGAGATGTCCCAGTTCTGGCAGTACCGACATGCCAGATTGCACCCGGCGGTCCCGAACGACAGGACCAGCGTTCCGGGCAGGAAGTGGTTCAGAGGCTTCTTCTCGATGGGATCGGCCCAGACACCAGTCGACCATCCGTACGAGGTGAGCACGATCTCGTCGTGTTGTCTCGCACGGGTGAAGCACAGTCCACGCTGGCCCTCGTGGAGTTTGCACTCTCGCGGACACAGATCGCACTGGACCCTTCCATCGTCGAGACGGTGCCAGTACTTCGTCGCAACTGCCTGCATACTCAGAATCTACGCCGCCGGCGGCACCAGCAGGAGTTTCCCCGTCGTTGTGCGTGCCTCGAGCGCTCGGTGCGCCTCGCCTGCCTCGTCCATGCCGTACCGCCCTCCGACAAAGACGTCGAGCCAGCCCTTCTGGATTGCCTCGAACAGGCCGGCCGTGTAGCGCTCCAGATCCTCGCGGGCCGCGGCGTAGTGGAAGATGGTTGGCCGGGTAACGAACAGCGATCCGTTCCTGTTCAGCTCCTGCAGGTCGAGAGGCGCGACGGGTCCCGAGGACTGCCCAAAGAGAACGATCGTCCCGAAGCGCCGCATGACCCGGAGGTCCCTGGTGAAGGTCACCACCCCTACTCCGTCGTACGCGACGTCCACTGGTCGAGATCCCGCCGCCTCTTGGATCACGTCCACGAAGTCCTCGTATCCGCTCACAACTTCCGCGCCGAGTTCTCGGGCGCTCTGCTGCTTCTCGGCCGTGCCGGCAGTCGCGAACACCCTGGCCCCTGCATGTACCCCCATTTGGATGAGGAGCCGCCCCACGCCGCCTGCACCGGCATGCACGAGACATGTGTCGCTCTCAGAAAGTGGATACGCATCGCGCACGAGGTAGGCAGCCGTGATGCCCTGCAGCATGACAGCAGCGGCGATCTCGAGATCGACATCTGGTGGAACGGCAACTGCACTCTCGGAGTCCACGAGGGCGAACTCTGCATAGGAGCCGGGCGCCGAGAACCACGCGACACGGTCACCGACCGCCCACCGGCTCACCCCCTCGCCGACCTGATCCACGATCCCCGCTCCTTCCAGACCCGGGATGAAGGGAAACTCCACCGGGTAGAGACCGCTGCGCTGGTAGATGTCGATGAAGTTCACCCCCGCCGCCGCGAGCTCGACGCGAATCTGCCCTTCTCCGGCCACAGGCTCCGGAACCGACGTCCACCGGAGGTCGTCGGGACCACCCTTTGCATCGAGACGAACGGCGCGCATCAACTCCTCCTCAGTCGTAGGATGCTCATCTATGCAGCGTACGACAATCGACGAGATGTTGGAGACGGCAAGGGCCCGCATCCGACGGTACGAGCCGGCCGAAGTGGCAACGGCGATCAGTGATGGCGCCCTCCTCATCGATCTGCGTTGTCAGGAAGACCGCGCCACTGAAGGGAGTGTCGAAGGGGCGGTCGTCATCCCTCGAACCGTGCTCGAGTGGCGCGTTGATCCCGATTCGCGATGGAACGACAGTCGAATCGCAGACACGGATCTGACCTTGATCCTCATGTGCAACGATGGCTACTCGTCCAGTCTGGCCGCGGCGACGCTCGTCGACATGGGATTCGCCGACGTCGGTGATCTGACAGGGGGCTTCAGAGCGTGGAGGGCCGCAGGTCTGCCTGTTCAGCCGACAGCCAACGGCCGGCAGACTGCGACGGGCCTCTAGGTTCGGACGACGTGCGAGTCCGACTCGGCGTTGGCGATCACCAACCCGCCGGCAACTTCGGTCGCGCGTACGTGCAAGATCGGGGCGCCGTCGGGCAAGGTCTCCGGATCGGGTGTCTCGATTTGCACGGCACCGCCAATGACCGACTGCTCGACCTCCACCCGCCAGCTCTTGCACGCCAGCACCCTGACACCTCCGGCCACGATCGTGATGTCCAACTTCGCCCCTTCGGGATCCAACACGGCCTGACGCAAGTCCACGTCGACCCCACCCATGACCGTGATCACTCGCCCCGATCGAAGCCGGTTCGAGACGCTCTCGTACGTTCGTCCGTCCATCAATGCGACGAGACGAAAGTCCTCGGAGTCCTCGGCAGCATCTTCTCCGATGAGCGCGGTTGCGACGGTGGCGACCGCCTTCAGGGTCACGTTGGCCACGATGAACCAGAACAGACCCTTCAGAAGCTTCTTCATGCCCTCTCCTCTCCTTCGAAGCCTCGCCGCCGCAGTTCGGACAGCAGGGCTTCGTTTTCGTAGCGCATCAGTTCCGGCGACCATTGGAGCAGCGCGGGCGGATCGTCATCTGCCAGGAGTTCCGCCACCTCGTCACGCAGCGTTCTCGCCCACGCCTGGCCCGATGCGGATGCCCGCCTCGAGAGCGTGCCGTCGGCGTTCGCCGTGAAGACCTCCGCGTGCGACCGGGGATGCCCACGTGACCCCTTCTCCCCATACAGCAAGATGACCGAGCCGACAGGGACGTCTTGGACGCCTCCAGTCGAGATGAACGGACCCTCGTAGGCCCAGCCGGACGCCTTCGATTCATCCACCCGTTCAACGACCTTCGCCCAGTTCTTCAGACGGGCATCGCCGAGCATCGGGATGGTGACGGCAACGAGCGACTCCATGCTCTCACTGTACCGGTTGGACCGAGGCTATCGTCCGAGCCATGACGCGGTGGGGAATCATGGGTGCGGGACGCATCGCCGTCGAGCTGGTCGAGGCGATACGCGAAGCCGGTGGTGACGTGCTGGCCATCGGTTCGGCGTCATCCCGAAGAGCTGAAACGTTCGGTGCCCGCTACGACATCCCACACCGTTACGGCACCCACGAGGCGGTGGCACACGACCCGGACGTCGATGTCGTGTACGTAGCGTCCACGAACGATGCCCATCTCCCTCACACGCTCGCGTCGATCGAGGCCGGCATACCGGTTCTGTGTGAGAAGCCATTCGCACTCAACGCGCACCAGGCGCGCGAAATGATCGCGAGAGCGCGTGCGCGTGGTGTGTTTCTCATGGAAGCGATGTGGATGCGGTTTCACCCCGCGACCGATCGTCTCCTGGAGATGCTCGCCTCGGGGCGTATCGGGGAGGTTCGATCCGTTCGGGCCGCTTTCGGGTTCCCGGCCGCACCGCATCCCAGCAATCGGCTCTTCGACCCGGCACTCGGCGGTGGGACGGTCCTGGATCTCGGCGTCTACGTCGTGACCTTGGCGATGATGGTGTTGGGCGCTCCCGATAGCGTCTCGGCAAGGATCGAACGGTCGAACGCCGGTGTCGATCTGCAGGCAGGGATCGTCCTTCGACACCCGAGGGGCGTATCGACACTCAGCACCTCGTTCGTGTCGGACGCCGACATCGAAGCGATCGTGTCGGGAACGGACGGACGCATCAGGCTTCATACACCGTTCCATCACTCGCCGATGCTGACGGTCGAGCGTGGAGGGAACATCACCGAGACGATCAGGACCCGCCCGGCAGGTTCCGACTATCGATTCGAGGTTGACGAGGTCCACCGGTGTCTCGGTGAGGGGCTCACGGAGAGTCCGAAGAGACCGCTCGACGATACCCTCGCCGTGATGGAGGTCCTTGATCGGATCAGAGCCGAGGTTGGTTTGACGTTTCCAGGCGAGTAGCGACGTTCAGTCGCGCCACCGGTTCGCCAGCTTGTCGGCGTATTCGTTCCACCTGTACCCGGCGTGGCCCTTGATCCAGGTGAGTCGCAGCTCCGATCGCCAGTTCTCGTACACGGCCCGGACCAGATCGAGATTCTCGACCTCTCCGGTCTTGCGCCGCCACCCTCGTTTCTCCCATCCTGATGCCCACTCGTTGATCGTTCTCACTGCGAGGTTCGAGTCGGAGTAGACGGTCGCCGCTGTACCCTGTGGGACGAGATCGAGTGCAGCGAACAGGGCGGTGAGCTCCATGCGATTGTTCGTGGTGTGCTCCTCGTGGCCGTGTGCCTCGGCGACGATCTCGTCGTCGAGGACGTAGACGGCGCCCCACCCTCCTGGACCAGGATTCGGGGACGCGCTTCCGTCGGTGAACACCCCCGAGCTCGGATCCTCATCGGGCCGCTCGGACGGCGCGGAGTGGGTGTCTCGACAGTCGGGACAGTACTTCGGTGTCCATCCCGGATACCGGTCGAGCACATGCTGCGGCAGCGCAAACGAGGAGCCGCATCGCTGACAGGTGAACATCGCGGGCAAGGCTACCGGTTCGTTGCGGCAACCGTCCGGGGCTGGGAGGCTCACCGCACCCCCCGCTGGGGCAACGGGTATAGCGGGTGCGAATGAAGGGGAGCCGACCGGACGGTCAGCCGCACAACCACCGTACCCCGTTTGGAGCGTGTTGTGAAACCTTTCCGGTTCAAACTCACGGGACGAGGAACGCCGTCTGCCACGCCGGCCGTTCCCTGGTCCCACCGTCCGGGCTGGGAAGCGTCATCGGAGACAGCCGATCCGGCGCTTCGGGCGAGTCGAGCAGATCCCACCACTCCTCGTCGGTGAGGCGCCCCCTCCGCCAAAACTCGTAGTACGAGTACACACCGCCGATGGCGACCTGGAAGCGTCCGGTGTCGTTCGGCACGAGGACGAGGACCTCGTCAATGGCCCCCGTTCCGATCTCGAGGAATCCAAACGTCGTTCGTGCGATGTCCGCGACCAGCGCATCCTTCGAATCGCCCTCGGCCACTGCACCCGTGTTCGGATCCGTGTCCGCGGACGCGTACCACAGCCCCTCGAGCAGGCTCCCGACGTCCCCGAGCCACTCGTTGTCCGCGTTGGAGATCGCACGCCCCGCCAGCTCGTCGCCGGCGATACGTTCGAGACGGTCGACGAACGTTCGGAGGTCTGTCAGGAGCGCATCGTCGGCACCGTCGAGGAGATGCCGGCTCTGAAGGCCCGCCTGGAGCAGAGATGCGACCTGCGAGATCCGAGCGAAGGCGACCGGCTCGGGTTCGACCCAATGGCGCGGTGGGATATCCAGCCACTCACCTCCTCCCTCCGCAGCGAACGCCTGCTTGGCGTAGAGGATCGTGTCGTGCTTCAACTCCGTGTACGATCCGAGGCCCGTGTTGAGATCCTTGGCCGTCCACGCGTCGGACCGCATGAACGGGGGGTAGGCGCCTCCGCGCTCACGCCACACCGGTTCGAACGATGCGAGCCAGGCGTCGTACACGGTCCCTGCCCACTCGGATTCGGAACGGGAGGAGATCATCGTGCGCATGGCGTCCATCTGGTCGTCGTAGTGCAGGTAGAGGCCCTCGCCTGCCTGCTTCTGTACATCGAGTGCGAGGTCGGAACCCATGGCGGCTGCGAGGTCGAGCGGTGACATGTACACCCGTCGCTTCATTGGTTCCTCCTCTCCGACGTTCGGCCATGCGAGCTGATCGAGAATGTACGAGTCGATCACGAAGCGGGCCCCCATGACTCTCACGGACGCTGCCTCGGGGTCGATGCCCACCGACCGGGAGGCGAGGAGCGCTTCGCCCATGCTCTGCAGGTAGGTGGCATCGGTGAGATCGCCCCCGGTGTCGAGGTCGGCGAGCTCATACGGCGTGTAGTCGTCGGCGAGTCCAATCATGAAGGCGGTCGGTTCGTAGATGAGCTGCCAGTCGTTCCTGATCGTGGGATCGTCCATGGCTCGGGCGAGCAGTAGCGCGAACTGCATGGATGGAGTGTCGATCGTGACCTGACCGTCGACGTCCGAGGCGACAAACGATGCCCCCTCTTGACCGAGAAGGGACATTGCTCTGAAGTAGCGCTCGAGGTCGGCGTTGCGTGTGTAGTGCCCCCGCGGCTTGAACAGGCTGTAGTCGACACAGCCATGTGGAGAGACGGTCGGATCACACCCACTGAACCCGGTGATCGGCGACGTCCCCAGCTGGGTCGCCTCCCTGGCGAGGTCCACCTCCTGCTGCGCAAGGGACCCAACCTGGCTCACGTCGAGCCCAAGCAGCACGCCCGCCGCTTCGAACAGCTGGGCGACCCGCGACGACATGTCTTCGAGCGCTGTTCCCTGGTAGCTGATCTCTTGCGCATGGGCAGCGGTGAGCGCGTCACCGACGAGCTGTTCGAGCACTGGCAACATCGCATCCTGCTCGGTGTCGCGCAGCACCTTCGAGAAGGCGAGATGCAGCATGTGGTAGGCGACGTCGGTGGTCACGAACATGGCGTGGTTGTCGTAGAGCGCCTTGCCGTACACGTCCTGGAACAACGACGCGTAGCCAGGGATCACGACGAACCCGTCGGAGAGCAGCGCGTTCTGCACGTCGTCGCTCCCGAGCGCGTACTCGGCATCCGGCGGAATGATGACATCGTCAAGCGACGTTGGCCATGCAGGTCCCGGATACGTGCCCTGATCGGCGATCGGAACGAGTGTGAACGCTGCGAAGGGACCCAGCTCGCGTGGCTGCATGAGCGCGACAACTGTCGGAGCGATCGTCGTTGTGGTCGTGGCCGGTGATGTCATGGTGGTGACCGAGGTCGTGGACGTAGTTGCCGTCGTGGCTGCCGGCGTCGTCGTCACGGTCGTCGTGGCAGAGGTCTTCGTACACCCGGCAACGAGGGCCACGACGACCATCGCGATCAGTACGTTGCGTTTCATGGAACCCCCAAGACTGGATCGGTGGCACCGTCGCCGTCGATGTCTGCACAGCCAAGGGTCGCGTCACGATCGAGTGTTGGTGTCACGGTGAACCCGAACCCTCTCCATCGCCACCCACCGGAGGCCAGTGTGCCTTCCTCCCCGATGTACTCGATGGCAAGGCTACCGTCGCAGGCGACGACCCGCTGAACGGGCCTGAACAGGGTTCCCGCTATCCATTCAGGTCTCAGATCGGACGCTTCGAACACCCCCAGATGCGCGCTCTGTCCCGTCGCGTCCATCCAGGGTCGATCGGGAAACAGCGAGTTCACAGGGTTCTCTTGAAACGGTCGAGTGAATGCGACGACGACCTCGTCGTGACCGTCCAGGTCGACATCCCCCCGAGACACATCGACTACTTCCCCATACCGAAAGCCGTCGACATCGATGGCATCGTCTCCGGCCAGGGTGAATGATCGGGCGAGCGACCACCACCCCTCGCCGAGCATCGCCGCGTCACCTTCGGGCATTCGCCACTCGTCGAAGTGCACCCTCCGGTCGTGATGGTCGACCGTCGCGATCCGGTACGCGGCGGCGCCCTGCTCGTCGGCGAGCACCTCGAGCACAGCTCCGACCTTCGTCTCGGGGTCCCCCTGATCGAAGATGAGGTTGCCCAGGCTGGTGGCGACCACCGTGGGCCGGCTTCCGCCGATGACGTAGACCGGCTGCACGACGTGCGGTCCGCTCCCCCAGATGACATCCACACCCCACTCGTGGAGCTTCCCGGCGAGAACGGCCATGTACGGGTCGGTCCACGTTCGGTACTCGACGCCCCCGTGGACGGCGACGACCAGCACGTCGACCCCAGGGCGAAGATCGGTCACCGCGAGGTGGGCCTGTTCCTCGTTCCAGCGGGCAATTCCGGGCTTGGTTTCCGTCGCGACTGTGCCCGCCCCTGTTGCGTCGTACGCAAGGAACCCGATTCGAAGTCCCCGCACGTCGAACACGACGGGCAGGCGGGCCTGCTCCGAATTGGCACCGCCGCCAACCGCCTTCATCCCCGCGAGTTCGACTGCCTCGACACTGTCCACGACTGATGCTCTGCCTGCATCACCTGCGTGGTTGTTGGCGATGGTCAGAATATCGAACCCGCCGGACGCGAGGATGCCGGCCGATTCCGGCGGAGTCTCGAGGGCGTAGGGATTCGTTGAGATGTGGGGACGGTCGGTGAGCGGCGACTCCATGTTTGCGCCGGCGAGGTCCGCGTTCGAGAGCATGAAACGGACATCCTCGAAGATGCTCCCGGGGTCGTTGGCAACGATCCGTCGCAGCCCCCGCCCGAGCATCACGTCTCCTGCGAGGGCGATCGTGACGGTGGGCCGTCGAGCCGCGACCACACGGGTCGTGGTTGTAGTGGGGGATGACGTGGTCGTGGGGAGGATCGACTCGAGGGTCGTCGTGCTCGGGCCGGTCGCCGGAGTCGGTGTGGTGGTGATGACAGAGGGCGAGGTGGTGGAGGGGCTGCTACAGCCGGTCAGAGCCAGGACCCCCACGGCCAGAATCGCGAGGGCTCGCTGGTTCACGGCCGCACTCGACTGGTCACCTTTCGACTCTACCCGGCAGTAGGAAGGAATAGGCACGGTGCAGAACATGGAGGTGCCACCAGCGATCAACTCTGCGAAGTCTCTGGAGGAACTCCCACAGCCGAGCATCCTTCGCGTAGTAGCTGCGAACCTCGTCGGCGGTGAACGGCCGTTCCAGGCGAGTGTTGGCCCGTTCGAGGGCGAGTGGAATCAGCTCCGTGAGACGCTCTTTGTAGAACTGGGCGAGAAGGTTGAGGATCGTGGTTCGGATATCGAAGTACTCGTCGATGATGCCTTGGACCATGAACCGCCGCACGACACCCCTGAGAGGCCACGGAAGCGACGCGAGGAAGATGCCGGTGTCGAGCCGGTCACATCCGGATTCATCACGAAGCAGCGGCGTTGTCACGTCGAAGTAGACCACCGAATCGCCGACGAGTGCCCAGTTGGAGATCTGGGCGTCGAGGCCGACACCTGATCCGATGGCAGACTCGACGGCGTCGAAGACCTTCTCGAGCAATGCCGCTGCGTCGCTGGTCGGCGCGTTGCGAAGGTACCGATGCCCGAGGAGGGACTCGTCGATCATTGGCTGGAGCAGGTACACGGCGACGTCACCCCCATCGAGAACGAGACGCTCCGCCCTGGTGGGAACGACGTCGATTCCGGCTCCCCGCAAACCTTCGAGATAGTCAGCGAGCAGGGTGAGGTATGCGTCTACGCCTTCACCGGCGCGGAATGCGGGCAGCCGCTTGGCGGCAATCGGACCGTCGGGCCCCGGCCACGCGACGACGCTCGTGATCTCGCCGTAGCCGATGACATCGAGGCCGTCGTAGGTAGCGCTCCCGAACGCGTGCTGGAACCGAGCTTCGAGGACGTCCAGGTCGTCGACACGAACGGGTCTCACGCGAACGCCTTGCGCACTCGGTCGATGATGTCGCCCGCCTCCTCGTCGGTCAGGATCAACGGTGGGAGGAACTGCGTGACGGAACGGTCGTTCTCGGCCCAGACGACGAACACCCCCACGTCGTACAGCATCTTCGCAGCCATCACACCGGCGTTGGGCGCTTCGAACGCGAACCCCATCATCAGGCCTCGGCGCCGCAACGTGAACGGCAGGTCCGAGAGCCCCGCCTCGAAACGCTCTCCCAACTCGCGAACCCGATCGAGGAACCCGAGTTCTTCGACGGCGTCGAGCACTGCGAGCGCTGCTGCGCAGCCTGGTTCGGCTCCGCCAAACGTCGACAGATGCACGAACGGTAAGGACTCGAAGAAGGACAGCACCTCCCTCGTCATCATCGTCGCGCTGATCGGGTAGATACCTCCGCTCAGCCCCTTGCCGGTGACGAGTATGTCTGGCACGACACCGAGTTGCCCGTAGCACCACATGGATCCGGTCCTTCCGAGACCCGTTTGCACCTCGTCCATGATGAGCAGTGCACCGGCTCGTCGAACGATCTCGGCAACCGACCGGAAGTACCCGTCCGCGGCGATCGGCATGCCCAACGTGGCCGGCACCGGTTCGAGAAGCACCGCAGCAGTGGCGTCGTCGACGGTTGCTTCGAGCGCGTCCAGGTCGTCAAAGGGGACCTGAACGAAGCCCGGGAGGTTGGGACCGAACGGTGATCGGTACTCGGGATTCCCGGCGGCAACGGCGAGACCGGTGTGGCCGTGATAGCCGCCCTTCGCCGACACGATGACTTGACGTCCCGTGACACCCCGAGCGGCCTTGAGGGCGAGATCCATTGCCTCGCCACCACCAACACCGAAGATCACGCCTGGTAGCTCATCATCCGTCGTCGCGCTGAGCCGCTCGGCGAGGCGCGCCCGGAGGCCCGACACGAGGTGGTGGTTGCCGATGTCGAGGGAGTCGAGCGCCTCACGAACCACGTTGAGCACCGTGGCGTTGCGGTGACCGAGGTTGAAGACGCCACCGTTGCAGTGGCAGTTGTAGAAACGGTCGCCCGTGTAGGCGTCCTTGAAGCTCGAACCCCCTCTTTCGCCCATGACGAGTTGCAGGTCGAGTTGCCGAAAAAGGGCCACCTTGCCCGGCGAGATGTGCGTCGCGTAGGCACCGTACGTCGCTTCGTTGGTCGAATACTGCTTCGCGTCCATCGCACCTCCTCACTCGGCAGACTAGGAGCCGCAGTGACGGAGGCAGGAGAAACTTCCTACCATCGCGGGGTGAACCTGTCGGAGCGCGTCATCGTCCTCACCGGGGCGTCGTCAGGCATCGGCCGAGCCACGGCACTGGCCCTGGGTCGTCGGGGCGCACGGATCGCGCTCGCGGCGCGGAGGGAACCACTCCTTCAGACGTTGGCCGACGAGGTCTTCCGAGCAGGCGGCGAGGGGTTGGTGGCTCCAACCGACGTCGCCGACGATCATCAGGTCCGACAGCTCGTACAGGCGACGATCGACCGATGGGGTCACATCGACGTCGTGATCGGCAATGCCGGCATCTGGCATCACGGTGCCATCGAAGAGACGGGCCCAGACCTCTGGGAAAAGATCATGCGCATCGACTATCTGTCCAACGTGTCGCTGACCCTCGCCGCCCTTCCGTTCATGACTCACGGTGGGCACTTCATCTTCATGAACTCACTGGACGGCAAGCGGGGAGTGCCGGCCGAGGGTGCCTACGCTGCTGCGAAGCACGCGCTGACCGGATTCACCGGTGTCGCCCGACAGGAGCTGGCGGAACGAGGCATCGCTGTCACCGGGATTCACGCGGGCAGAGTCGACACGGCGATGATCGAACGGCTCGACGTCCCCTCGGTCCAACGCAAGACCTCGGCCGAGACCGCGGCGAAGGCGGTGATATCGGCGATTCGACGTCCGAGGCCGGAGGTGTACGTCCCTGCCGTGCGCGGGCGGCTCTACGTGTGGTTCTCGACCCTCACACCGGGTTTCGCAGACCGCCTCCTCCGACCTCTTCACCTCGAAGGTCGAATGGGCTAGGTGAACCTGGCCGCGAAGCGAGCGAGCTCGGCAATGACCTCGTACCGGTCCCGTTCGTTGACGAGTTCATGCCGGTCTCCCTTGAACAGCCGGATCGTGACGTCGTCGGACGGCATGCGCAGGACCGCATCCATCGACGTGAGGTAGGGCACGAACGGATCGTCGATGCCGTGCATGAACAGGATCGGCATGGTCAAGCGGTCGAGCTCCGCGTTGAAACGGTCGAGCGCTGCAACCTCGGCTACGAGAAGTGGACGCTTGTAGAGACCGTGATAGACGAGCGGGTCGTTCGCGTACGACTCCTGCGCCTCTCGGACGGTAGACATGCCGGCGACGTCCGATGGTGCTTCCATCAGTGACGGGTCGTCGAGTGCCCTGCGCGCCCAATCCCAGTCGCCGATCACCGCCCCCATGAACGCGAGACCGGCGATGGCTGAAGGGTTGCGCTCGGCGAACCGGGCGCTCAAGAGCCCTCCCATCGAGTGGCCGACTACGACGAGCGGCACGTCGCCCTGTTCCTCCGCAGCGATACGCGACACCTGCTCCAGGTCGTCAACGACACGCTCGAAGTCACGGATCAGCGCGCGTTCGCCGTCGGTCTGTCCATGCCCGATGTGATCAGGGGCGTACACGGTCGCACCCTGCGTGGCGAGCGCATCTGCGACGTGCGCGTACCGTCCGCCGTGTTCCGCGTAGCCGTGCACGATGAGGACTACCCGGCGAGGTCGATCGGATGCATCCCACACTCGGTAGTGGACGCTGCCCTCGCTTCCAGGAAAGGTCGATTCCCTCATCGGTCCTCCGCGTCGACGGACGAACTGTACTGCGGAGGCGGCCGGCTGCTCGAAAAGGGCCATTTGCCCCTGGACCGTTCGAGTCGCGTCCCCCACGATATGAGATGACGCGGGTCGGCGGGCACCACCAACCTGTCGGCCCGAGAGAGCCGGGAGCGAACCGACCCCAATCGATCCCACACCCTCCCGGCTCTCTCTTCTCGTATGTGACGTTCGGCCCTTGTTGTACCCCTGGACGGTATGACACACTGCTTCGGTGTTTGTCACCTATCTGTCGCAGATACAGGTGCCGTTTGACGTCGCGGTACAACGTCTCGAGCCGGTGCTGGCCGAACTCGGCGGTTGGGCATACGAGGCGTATCGAACCGGCGAGCTCCTGCGAGCGAAGGTCGGTCCGGGCAGGACCACTCCCGTGCTCGCCAAGACGGTGGTGATGGAAACCGGGGAGCCCGAGTACGGCCATGACCTCTTCACGGTCCCCATCGCGTGGAAAGCGACCGGCACACCGATGCTCTTCCCGATGATGACGGCCGAACTGCGACTGGCCGGAGTGAGCGACGGGACCACTCAGATCCGGCTGAGTGGCTCGTACTCGGTCCCGTTCGGTTCGATCGGTCAGATCTTCGATGACGCGCTGCTGCATCGGATTGCGGAGAGCACCGTCCAGAACTTCGTACTACGAGTCGCCAACGCACTCCGCCAGTGACCGTGCCCTGCGCGCCAATGTCCTCGCTTTCCTGAGCGGTTCAGGGGTTCGGAACCTTCCGGTCGCCTGCACGACCACATCGAGAGCTGTCTCGGGCGTCGTGCGCCAGCCCGCATGCACGCAGAGAGGACGGGTGGACTCGCGAGTTCGAAGCCGGTACCCGACCACGTCTCCCTCTATCGACAGCCCCGCTCGACTGAGTCGATCGGAACCCGGTTCTGGACCGCATGCGACCAGGGGCCGGTTCGTCACACCCACCGTCGGCAGATCCAGCACCATTCCCAGCTCGAGCGCCAGCCCGGCCCGGCGAGGGTGGTCCCTGCCTGTCGCGTCGACGAGGAGCACATCGGGCCGAACGGCGAGGGACATCACCGCCGCTTCGAGCAGCGGGCCCTCACGTAGCGCGAGGAATCCCGGCTCATAGGCCGCTCCCGCCTCTCCACTCGTCGTTGCGATGACGACTCGACGTCCTCTCCGCACCGCCGCGGCCGCCCAGCCACGATCTCCGGCTGCACCAGGGCCGGCGCCCCCTCGCTCGAAACACACAAACACCCCTCCGATGAGGAGGTCAGGTCCCGGTGTCCACTCGGGCGCGTCGAGTAACGCGACTCGGATCTGCTCACCGACGAGGCTCGAAGGAGTGCTAGGCCACCCCATGAGAGCGAGACTATTCGAGATGGATCACTTCTTGGCGGTCTCGTAGTACGGATTCGTGCCCGCCTGATGGTCGGTCACGTCCACGATCCTGCCCATCTCGGGGATGGCGTTTCGAAGGATCCGTTCGATGCCTTGCCTCAGCGTGACCGCAGCGAGACCACACCCCTGGCATCCTCCGAGGAGTTGCAGGTACACGTCGGTTCCCTCGACGCCGGCCAGCCTGGCGGCACCGCCGTGGGCAGCGATGGCCGGGTTCACCTGGTGGTCGATCACGTGGGCAACGCGTTCGGCCATCGATCCCTCGAGTGTTCCAAACGAGCCGGACTCGAGCGTCGGGCTGGCCGGACGGTTGGGGTTGTCCATCGCCAGACCGCCCGCCCTCATGTCCAGCGTGGCCCCCCGGAGCTTGTCGAGATCCTCGTCGCGAAGCGCGAGCCCGAGATCACCGTGACGTTCGATGAGACATGATCGTTCCACGTGCGTGAGCGGGACGAAACTCAACGCGTAGGTGAACTCCTCATCTCGCATGCCTGTCACTTCGAGCAGGAGCACTACTTCGCCGTCGGCACGTTCCTCGTCCCTGATCTCAATGATCTTGGTGAGCGCCGGATCGGTGATCGTGAGCGTGTTGGCCATGGCTCATGATCGTACCCCCGACCGGGAGCAAGCTGACACAGTCCCTGCAGGTGACGAGAATGTGTCGGTGCACACCGCCGTGATCGTCATCCCGTCCGGCACGTACCGGGCCGGCGCCTTCGTCGAGGCTGCCCGGTCGCTGGATCTCGATCTCATCGTCGCCTCGGATGCCCCACCCGCGTTTGAGGACGACCGGTATCTCCGCGTCGACCTCACCGATCCGAGGGCGTCCGCCACGGCAATCGCACAGATGGGGTCCTCGATCGATGCCGTCATCGCGGTGGATGATGGGTCGGTGATGGCGGCTGCAATGGCCGCTGAGCTGCTCGGTGTACGCCACAACCCACCATCGGCGGTGGCGACGACCCTCAACAAGGCAATGCTGCGGAGGGCGCTCGAATCAGGTCACGTTCCACAGCCCGCGTTCGAACTCGCCACGCCAAGCACCGACATCGTGGCCATCACCGAGTTCGTCGGGACTCCAGTCGTGCTCAAACCGTTGTCACTGTCTGGAGCCGCCGGAGTGATCAGGGTCGACCATCCACTGCAGTCCCCGGCGGCCGCAGAGCGCATCAGGCGGATCCTCGCCGTGGCAGGAAGGAACCCGAACGAGCCGATCCTCGTCGAGCGGTACCAACCCGGCGTCGAGGTTGCCGTGGAAGGACTGATCACCGACGGAAACCTGGTCGTGCTCGCGATCTTGGACAAACCCGAGCAGACGGAGGGGCCGTACTTCGAAGAAACAATGCTGGTGACACCATCGACCCTGCATCCCGAAGTGTCGGAGGAGGTCGAGGCTGTCACGGCCCGGGCCGTCGACGCTATCGGTCTGCGAGAGGGCCCGATACACGCCGAGCTGCGCGTCGACGGGCCGACGGTCACGATCATCGAGGTCGCCGCCCGTTCGATCGGCGGACTGTGCTCGCGTTCGCTGCGCTTCGGGCTGCTCGGAACGACACTCGAGAATCTCCTGCTCCGTCATGCCGTTGGACTGCCTGTCGACCCACACCGCGAGCACGTGGCGTCGGGCGTCTATATGCTGCCGGTCCCCATCTCCGGAACGTTCCGCGGCGTCGAGGGCCTTTCCGCGGCCGGAGACGTCCCGGGGGTCTCCGAGGTGGTGATCGTCGTCCCGAAAGGTGCCCGGGTCGCAGCGCTTCCCGACCCTTCCCGCTACCTCGGATTCCTGTTTGCCACCGGATCCTCGTCGGACTCGGTGGCGACATCGCTGCGCACCGCACGTGATGCACTGCGGATTCTGATCGATGAACCCGCGCAATAATGCACGGATGCACTTCACTCGATCGTCAGGTGTGCTCGTCCACCCGACCAGCCTGCCCGGCCCGACGGGAATCGGCGATATCGGTCCAGATGCCCACCGTTGGATAGACCAGCTCGGAGCCATGGGTTGTGCTCTTTGGCAGGTGCTCCCTCTTGGTCCGACAGGGTACGCCGACTCCCCCTATCAGAGCTTTTCGAGCTTCGCGGGCAACCCGAATCTGATCAGCCCGTCCGCTCTCGTCGAGGACGGTCTCCTCGAGACGTCGGATCTCGATCCAACCCCCACCTTCCCTGCCGGGCGGGTCGACTACGGACTACTCATCCCTTGGAAGCGCAGGTTGATCGACACTGCCTTCGAGCGTTTCGGCTCCGACTCGGATTTCGAGACGTTCAAGCAGGACAATCGGACATGGCTCGACGACTTCGCACTCTTCATGACGCTGAAGGACATGTACGGGGGCAGCGCGTGGACGCTCTGGCCGCCGAAGCTGAGAGACCGGGATCCCGACCAGCTCGAGAAGGCTCGGAAGGCATATCGCGGGGACATCGAACGGCATCAGTTCGCGCAGTTCCTCTTCGGCGGCCAGTGGAAACGGCTCCACGATCGCGCGCAGCGCGCCGGCATCTCGATCATCGGCGACATCCCGATCTTCACCGCTGCAGATTCCGCAGATGTATGGGCAAACCGTGACCTGTTCCAACTCGACGAGGAGGGACGTCCTTCAGTTCAGGCGGGCGTACCGCCCGACTACTTCTCCGAAACAGGTCAACTCTGGGGAAACCCCCTCTACGACTGGGAAGCACACAGGCGCACGGGCTACGCGTGGTGGATCGAACGCTTCAGGTCGACGCTCCGTCGCGTGGATGTCATTCGCATCGACCACTTCCGCGGCTTCGTCAACTACTGGGAAGTCCCAGGAGGTGCCGACACTGCCATCGATGGACGGTGGGTCGACGGGCCCGGTGAGGGATTCTTCCGGTCGATCGAGACAGAACTCGGCACGCTCCCGATCATCGCCGAAGACCTCGGTGAGATCGACCCGCGGGTTCCGATACTGCGCGACCGCCTCGGTTTCCCGGGAATGAAGATCTTTCAGTTCGGTTTCGACACGGACCGCAGGAACCCGTTTCTCCCCCACAACTACCCGAAGAACAGCGTCGCCTACACGGGTACCCACGACAACGACACCACCAGAGGGTGGTTCGACAGCCTTGTCGACGACGAACGGACGTTCGTGCTCGAGTACCTCGGCACTGATGACAGCGAGATTGCATGGGATGGTATGTGGGCAGTGTGGAAGTCCAGGGCCGTCTTCGCGATCGCGCCTCTCCAAGATGTGCTCGACCTCGGCACCGATGCCCGCATGAACCTCCCTGGCTCGATGTCGAACAACTGGCAGTGGAGGGCGGATATCGACGCGTTGACGGACGACGTGATCGCCAACATGCGGGCACTCAACAAGGCGACCAGACGCAAGCCAGGACGAAGAACGAGAGGACGATGATGAAACACATCATGACCGCGGATGACCTGTGGGTCCTCCCGCGCGTGGGCCAACCATCTGTCGGTGGAGGCAGAATCGTCGTCCCGGTGACGAGGTACGAAGGATCGTCGTCGACGACGACGATCACCGTACTCGTCGGGGACAGGCCCGTCGCGCTCACCCAGGCAGACGCCACGTCGCCCTCGGTCTCCCCTGACGGTTCGAGAGTTGCGTTCGTTCGCTCCCCCGAACCCGAGGGCCCCGGTCAACTCCACGTGATGCCACTCGACGGTGGCGAGGCGGAGCGGGTCACGGACATGCCCTTGGGTGTCATGGGACCCAGGTGGATGCCGGACGGCACGGGTGTGTTGTTCCTGTCGCCCCTCTACAGAGACGCCCTCACCGTTGAGGAGACGCGAGTGTTCGAACCGCCCACCGTGAGAGCCACGGAACAACGGGTCTTCCGGTATTGGGACCGGTGGCTGACCGACGGCAAGGTCCCGCATCTGTTTCACCTCGACCTCACAACTCGAACGGTCGAGGACCTGACCCCCGACGCGACGAACTGGTGGATGTGGAACCAGGAGGGTGATTCCTACGACGTCTCGCCCGACGGGAAGGAAGTCGCGTTCTCTGCATTCACCGTCGACACGCCGGAGGACGAGAGACGGTCCGTCGTGTTCGTGGTGCCCATCGAGGGCGGGCCACTCCGCTGCATCACCCCTGACGGCACGGGCCACGAGCGGCGCCCCCGCTACAGCCCGGACGGCGCGTCCATCGTCTACGGAATGCAGCGAGAACTGGACTTCTATGCGGACAACGTGCGTCTCGTCCGGTTCGACCGCAGCACCGAGACACACGAAGTCCTGACAGAAGACTGGGACAGGTCGGCGTCCGACTGGGCGTTCAGCCACGACGGAACACTCCTGTTCACAGCGGAGGACGCGGCGACGGTCAACGTCTACCGCTTCACGGACGGGCAACCCGAGGCGATCGCCACTGGAGGAACGTACGGTGCGCCGGTCCCCGTCCAGGGTGGTTTCGTTGCCACCTACCAAGACCTGAGCCACCCACCGGAGGTGGTTCGCGTCGAGGAGGGTCGGCGCACCGCGCTGACCGCCGTCACCGTCGACGTGCTCGACGGACTGGAACTCGGCGCAGTCGAGGAGTTCCACTTTGATGGTGCCGGCGGTGACCGCATTCAAGGATTCATTGTCTACCCGCCAGGGTTCGATCCAGCCAGCCGGTGGCCGCTCGTACACATGATTCATGGCGGACCCCACGGCATCTTCGGCGACACGTTCCACTTCCGCTGGAATGCGCATGCGTTCGCCGCACCCGGGTATGTCGTCGCGCTCGTCAACTTCCACGGTTCGACGTCCTGGGGCCAGGCGTTCACCGAGTCGATACAGGGTGCATGGGGTGCGATGCCGACCCAGGACATCCTCAAGGCCACCGACCATCTGGTTTCACTCGGCTTCATCGACGAGGACCGTGTAGCGATCACGGGTGGGTCGTACGGCGGGTACCTGACGACGTGGCTCACGACACAGACCGACCGGTTCGCATGCGCAATCGCCCATGCTGCCGTCACCAACCTCTCGGGTATGTATGCGTCGGACATGACCCGTGGTCGCCCGCGTGCCTACGGCGCCGACTACTGGACCGATCCCGATCGGGTCGATCTCTGGAGTCCTGCCCGGCACGCGTCCGGGTACTCGACGCCCACGCTCGTGATCGTCGGTGAGCACGACTACCGGGTGCCACTCACGCAAGGTCTCGAGCTGTACGGGATTCTCAAAGCAAAGGGTGTCGAGGCGCGCCTCGTCTACTACCCGGACGAGAACCACTGGATTCTCAAGCGAGACAACTCGGTCCGTTGGTACGACGAAGTTCACCAGTGGCTTGCGCGCTACCTTCAACCGTCGGTCGAGGGTAGCTGAGGAGACTCGCGACAGTCGCCAGTAGTGCCTGGTAGAGAGCTTCTTACGCGCACAATGCGCGTAAGACGATTTTGTAGTTCGTCTCAACCGCGAGTCGAGGATGAGGTCGATCCCCTACGCTGTAGCCATGCGAATCGTCATCTTTGCCGGCGGAGCCGACCCGCTGGACATCGGTGAGCTGCCCGACGACGCGTTCGTCATCGCCGCCGATTCCGGCTTCGACGTTGCAGAGCGTGCGGGCGTTGCAGTGGACCTGTTGATCGGCGATCTCGACTCCGTGTCCGGAGATGCCGTGGACCGTGTACCAGAGACGCTCCGCTTCCCTGTCGACAAGGACGAGACCGACCTGGAACTCGCAATCGGTCGCGCTCGGTCGATGGGTGCGACATCGCTGTACGTCATCGGTGGTGCGGGTGGTCGGATGGATCACTTTCTCGCCAACGCATCTCTTCTTGCCTCCTTGGACGGGCTTGACGTCGAATGGCGTACCGGATCGGGAATCCTGCTCAGGGTGAATGGCTCGTTGCGCCTCGCGGGCGTCCCGGGCGAGACCATCAGCCTCCTGGCGTTCGGTGGTCCGGCACGCGGCGTTCGCACCACAGGTCTTCGTTGGCGGCTCGACGGCGAGGATCTCCTTCCAGGCGGCACCCGAGGTGTCTCGAACGCTTTCGTTCACGAGTCCGCGTTCATCTCACTCGACGAGGGCAATCTGATGGCGGTGCTGCCAGAGCGATGAGTCGGGAATCCTATTGTGAAGCGGGGTCGGGGTGATAGGTTGACCTTACGGAGAGGAGGGTTTGTTTGCTGCGCCACTGGAAACCGCTGCTGTTCGCGTCTGCGTTCCTTGCGCTGATGTGGATTCCGGCACTCGCATTCGCCTCGGTCACAGGCGGCTGTACAGGGTCCGTCGTGATCGACGGTACCACGTATGGCCCCGCCAACGATACGGCCGCCAACCCGATCGTGGTTCCGATCGACAAGAGCGGTGTTGTCGCCGCGTGGGAAGGGGCTGTGCCGTTTGCCAACACGAATCACCACGGGAGTCTCGGCATCGTGGTGGGACCCTGGGACATCGAGATCGCCAGCTGGGCCGGCGCCAACCAGGAGGACACCAGATCCGCCAACGGCAACTACAACGTCGACGACTTCAAGGCGGACTTCCCCGTAGCCGAATCGCTGATCCCTCGTGGGCTCTACGAACTCTCGGGGACCCATGAAGCGGACGGCGGGACCTGCACGGCACATGTGATGGTGAAGATCGAAGGAAGTCCTCTCTCGAGTCCGATCGGCATCGCCACCGTGGCCGGAACGATCGTGACCGGTCTGACCCTGCTCGGATCGGCCTTCAGAAGGAGGACCCCGTGAAAGGCAGGCCTGTGCTCGGAATCATCTCGGGACTGCTGTTCGGGTTCTTCGTCGCCCTGCTGCTGCAGCAGCTCGCGATCGCTCCTCTCACTACCTTCACCTTGATCGGTCTCCCGATCGCGGGGGTGGTGCTGGGCATCGTTCTGTCGGCGTGGGCACCCCTGGGTCGTCGCTAGCCGATCGACGCGTTGGTGAGCACCGTTGCACCGTTCACCGTCGCGCGCAGAACCACCCGATCTTCGAGTCGCCACATGGCCGTGCTGATGGTCTGACCCGGAAGCACCGGCTTCGAGAACCGGCCGCTGAATCTCGAGACCTGTGACACGTCCGCGTCGAATGCCGCGTCGACCGCGGCCTTGCAGACGATCCCGTAGGTGCACAGACCGTGCAGAATCGGGCGTTCGAACCCGGCCATCGCGGCAAACTCGGGATCGGCATGGAGCGGGTTTCTGTCGCCGCTGAGCCGGTACAGAAGAGCTTGCTGGTCCAGTGTCGGGGATTCGACGACGATGTCGGGTTCCCGATCGGGGGCGACGTCACCCGCCCTCGGTCCTCGCTCCCCTCCGAAATTCCCCTCACCGCGTAGGAACAGGCCGCCGCGGGTCGTGTACAGGTGGGTACCGCCCGCGTCGACGCCGTCGACCTCGGCGACAACGAGTGCTCCACTCCCCTTGTCCCAGATCTCGGCGATCCGGCCCGTCTGGGTGACGGTCGCGGCCACAGGAAGAGGACGGTGAACGACAACCTCCTGGTCTCCGTGCACGAGCAATACTGGGTTGAACGAGATGCCGTCCACCTGCCCGATAGCCAGCATCGTCGACATGGCCGGAACGGTCGCGAACGACGGAAGCACCTTCAGATTCGCCTCGTACACGTAGGAGAGCTCATCTGGATCGGTCGCCGGTGTACCTGCACCAATGCCCAGCTGGTACAGGATCACCCGATCCTCGTCCCAGGCCACCGTCGTTACCGGGAGGGCAGCACCGAGTGCCCGTCTCGGATCAACCGGCATCGTTCTGCATGTCCTTGACGAGCAGGCCGATCTCCTCGGAGAGGTTTCCGAAGATCTCGAAGTGGTCGGTATCGCGAATCTCATCGAGGTGCGCCGCGACCTCTTCGACGGTGGGTGTCACGCCGACTCCGGCGAACCAGCCGTGGGTGGCACCGACGAAGAACCGTGCGTAGCGCCCTCCGCCGGCGGAGAAGATCTCGTGTGTGAACGGGCATGCTTCTGACGCCAGGTAGACGACCATGGCAGCGACCTGTTCCGGATCCATGTTATCGGCCATTTCGCCAAGCAACTCTTCGGTCATGCGGGTCCTGGCGAGCGGAGCGATGACGTTCGACTGGATGCCGTACTTGGCGCCTTCGATGGCCACGATGTTCGAGAGCCCGACGAGTCCCATCTTGGCCGAGCCGTAGTTCGACTGCCCGAAGTTGCCGAGAATGCCGGCGTTGGAGGATGCGAAGACGAGCCTCCCGTACCCTTTCTCCTTCATGACCTTGAAAGCCGGCTGGGTCACGTAGAACGCCCCCTTCAGGTGGACGTCGAGAACGGCGTCGAGGTTCGGCCATTCGAGTTTGGCGAAGCTCTTGTCTCGTAGAATCCCCGCGTTGTTGATGAGGGCGTCGACCGTCCCGAAGTGATCGAGAGCGGTCTGCACGATCCGCTCCCCGCCTTCCGGGGTGCTGACCGAGTCGTAGTTGGCAACTGCCTCTCCTCCAGCGGCCCGAATCTCCTCAACGACACCGTCTGCGGGGCTCTTCGCGCCACCAACACCGTCGACGGCCCCGCCGAGGTCGTTGACCACGACTTTGGCGCCCCGCCGCGCGAGCTCCAGCACATAGGATCTTCCGAGTCCTCCCCCTGCCCCGGTGACGATTGCGACTCTTCCGTCGAACGTTGCGTCCGGCATTGTCTCCTCCTGTTCGCGACCAACGCTACGTGACATTGGCCGAGCGCGTCAAAGCCGAACAACGATCCCCTCGCTCGGGCGGAGATCGAGGTGTTCGACGCGTCCTTCTCGGTCGAGGACGGTGGACAGCAGAACGGTTCCCGCGAGATCGACATGCCGATTCTCGGTGCTGAAGTTGATCACGACGGCGACCCGATCGGTGCCGTCGTGTCGTTCGAACGCGAGGCAGTCGTCAGGCGCGTCGAACGACCGATACTCCCCCGTCGCGAGAACCGGCGTGGCGCTCCGCAGCGCGAGCATGCCCCGGTAGAAGGCAAGTGTCGAAGTGCCGCTTTGGGTAGCGACGTTGCGTGTCTGCCAGCCGCCGGCGACGGGAAGCCACGGCATGGCAGTGCTGAATCCGGAGTGCGGGCTCGTGTCCCACTGCATCGGGGTCCGGCACCCGTCCCGGCCCATGCCGGGCATCTGCCTCCCCCATGGGTCCTGCTGGAGCTCAGGCGGGATGTCGACTTGCTCGATGCCGAGTTCGTCCCCGTAGTAGAGGGTTGGTGTACCTCGAAGCGCCAGCAGCAGCATGCCGGCCGCTCGAACCGAGGTTGGACCGTATCTGGTGGCGAGCCTGACTTTGTCGTGGTTGCCGAGGACGTAGTTGGGCCAGGCACCGGCCGGAACGGCGGCTTCGCACGCATCGATGAGACTCCTGAAAACGCGAGCGTTCCATGGGGCGTGGAGGAGTGAGAAGTTGAATGGCATCGTGAGTTCGTCGAGGTTGGCCCCGTAGTACGAAGCCCATCGTTGCCAGTTCGGCTCGTAGATCTCGCCGATGGAGAAGCGAGGCGGGTCATACTCATCGAGAACCGCCCGGATGGTGCGGAACATCGCGTGTACGTCCGGATGTTCCCTGCTGCGTGGAGGCTCATCGGTTGGAGGCTCGGGGTCATCACGCAGGTCCGGATCCTTCATGATGAACGCGACGACGTCCATGCGGAACCCGTCAACGCCTCGGTTCAGCCAGAAGCGGAGGGTATCGAGCATCGCCGCCTCGACCTCCGGGTTGCGCCAGTTGAGATCTGGCTGGACAGCCAGGAACGAGTGGAGGTAGTACTGGCCCGTGTGGTCGTCCCACTGCCAGGCGCCACCTCCGAACTGGCTTTCCCAGTTGTTCGGCGGCGAGCGGTCTGGCTTCGGGTCCGCCCATACATACCAATCCCGTTTCGGGCTGTTTCGCGACGATCGAGACTCGACGAACCATGGGTGCTCATCGGACGTGTGGTTGGGTACCCAGTCGACGATCAGCTTCATGTCGCGATCATGCAGGTCCGAGAGGAGCCGGTCGAAGTCGTCGAGCGTCCCGAACATGGGGTCGATCTCGCAGTAGTCCGAGATGTCGTACCCGAAGTCGGCCATCGGAGATGGGTAGAACGGGGACAACCAGACCGCGTCGACGCCGAGGTCCGTCAGGTAGTCGAGCCGGTGCCTGATCCCCTCGAGGTCACCGATCCCGTCGCCGTTCGAATCCTGGAACGAACGGGGATAGATCTGATAGATGACTCCGGCTGAGAGTGCCACCCTTCCTGACTCGCTGAGTCCGAGCTGCTCGGCGTACCGTCGCCCTTCTGGGCTGTCCCACGAGTCCGCCGTTGCCGTTCTTGCGTGAGCTACCCGCGACATGGCCAACTGACTCACGCAACAACGAGGAGAGAAGAGTCCACCACTCACCCACCGTAGATGCTGTCGATTACGGCACGGTATTTGTTCCCCACGAACGACCGTTTGACCTTGAGGGTCGGGGTCAACTCCCCTCCTTCGATGGTGAAGTCGCCCGGAAGAATCCGGTACTGGCGGATCGACTCTGCTTTGGATACCGCCTTGTTGGCATCGGCGACGGCGGATTCGATCTGCGCGATGAGATCGGGGTCGGTGGCGAGATCGGTCTCGTCGCTCTTGCCGTTGCGTCGTGCCCATTCGTGCAGGGTCTCCGAGTCGAGGGTGACAAGCACGGAAATGAACGGCTTGGCGTCGCCAATGACCATGCACTGGCTGACCAGCGGATGTGCTCTCAGCCGGTCTTCGAGCACGGCCGGCGCGACATTCTTGCCTCCGGCGGTGACCAGAATCTCCTTCTTGCGACCCGTGATGCGCAGGAACCCCTCATCGTCGAGCTCTCCGACGTCGCCGCTGTGGAACCAGCCATCCCCGTCGAACGCCTCTTCGGTTGCTACGGGACTGTTCCAGTATCCCCTGAAGACACAGCCTCCACGCAGCAGGACCTCGCCGTCGCCACCGATCGCGACCGACATGCCGGGCGTCGGCTGGCCAACCGTCCCGATCTTCACATTGGTCGGCCTGTTGAAGAAGGTCGCGGCCGTCGTTTCGGTGAGACCGTAGCCTTCGAGCACGACCAGACCGATACCTCTGAAGAAGTGTCCGAGTCGCTCGCCGAGCGCCGCAGCACCGGAGATCGCGTAGGCGAGTTCCCCACCGAACACCTCTCGCAGCTTCCCGTACACGAGCTTGTCGAACACCGCGTGCAGCACACGTGTGCGCAAGTTCGGCGACGTCTGCGATGAGTACCCGATGGCCACGTTCGCCGCCATGTCGAAGATGCGGCCCTTGCCCTCCCCGTCGGCCTTGAGCTTGGCGCCGTTGTACACCTTCTCGAACACCCTCGGTACGGAGAACACCCACCGCGGGTGGAACATCGAGAACTCCTCGACGAGGTTCTGCATGCCGGTCGCGTACCCCATCCTGACACCGGCAGCGGCACACCCAATCTGGACCGTCTGCGCGAACGAGTGGGCGAGCGGAAGGAACACGAGTGTCGAGTTTCCCGGTTTGAACAGGTCAGGGAGAGCTGCAATGACGTTTCGTGATGTGAAGGCGAAGTTGCCGTGGGTCAGCTCGCACCCCTTCGGGTTTCCGGTCGTGCCCGATGTGTAGATGAGCATGGCCAGGTCGTCGTGGGTGATTGCCTTTGAGCGTCGCGCTACCTCGGCACGCCGTGCCTCGTCGATGGGCCCCTTCCCGAGCTCCCCTCCTTCAATGATGAACACGCTCCGACAGACGGGCAGTACCGAAGCGACCTCTTCGTACACGGATCGGAGCGTGTCGTTCTCGCAGAACAGGACGACGGAGCCGCTGTCGCGCATGATCCACTCGACCTGCTCAGGTGATGACGTCTCGTAGATGGTGACCAGTGCGGCTCCGGAGGCCCACACGGCGAACTGGATCAGCGTGTACTCGACTCGCGTCGAGGAGAACACCGCGACCCGGTCGCCCGGTTGGACACCCGCGTCGATGAGCGCGGCGGCGATGGAGGTAATCCGCCGGACCGCGTCGGCGGTCGAGATGTCCACAAACCTGTCGCCGTCCCTGTACGCGAGCGCTGCGACGTCCGGATGAGTCTCGGCCCGTTCCAGCAACGCTCGGAGTCCGTTGTCATCCGGTGCGATCCGCACCTCGCCAGGGCTCGTGTACGCTCGCATTCACCCTCCCTCCTACCCTGAGACGATAGTTGCGACGGTCAGTTCTTGCTCAGGGATCCTGCACGACAACGCCCAGCTCCACCAGCGGTTCGATCTCCGCTTGCTCGAAGCCGAACGACTCGAGAACACGAACACTGTCACGACCTGACGATGGGATCGCACCCGGTGGGCCGGCCGGCGTTCGACCGAACCGTGGAGCGGGCGCCGCTTGCATCACGCCCCCCACGTCGACAAACGTGCCCCTGGCGACGTTGTGCGTGTGCTGCGGCGCCTCGGCCGGTGTCAGGACGGGCGCAACGCAGGCATCGGTCCCGGCGAAAATCTCCACCCACTCGTCTCGAGGCTTCGTCGCGAACACCGCCTCGAACATGGCACGAAGCCTCGGCCAGTGGGTCTGGTCATACTGCTCCGGCAGGTCACGTGCATCAAGACCGAGCCCGTCCACGAGTTCCGAGTAGAAGAGCGGTTCGAGCGCCCCCACCGCGACGTACCGACCGTCGCTCGTCTCGTATGTGCGGTAGAAGGGAGCGCCTCCATCGATGAGATTCTCCCCACGCCCACCTTCCCACTGCCCTATGGCATGCAGCGCGCGAGGGAACATGCCGAGAGTCGCCGAACCATCGACCATCGCAGCATCGATCACCTGCCCCTGCCCTGAGCGCCCTGCCTCGAGCAGCCCGGCGAGCAATCCCACAGCGAGCAGCATCGCTCCCCCACCGAGATCACCGACCAGGTTGAGGGGCACCACGGGTGGCCCGCCCGACATCCCGATCAGGTCGAGCACGCCTGACACGGCGATGTAGTCGATGTCGTGCCCCGCCGACGCTGCGAGTGGTCCCTCCTGCCCGAACCCCGTCATCCGCCCATATACCAGTTTCGGGTTGCGGGCGAGCGCATCCTCGGGACCGATGCCCAAGCGCTCGGCTACGCCGGGACGGAAGCCTTCGAAGAAGGCATCGGCGTGCTCGACCATTCGGAGCACGACCTCTGGCGCGCCTGGGTGCTTGAGGTCGATGGCGATCGCGTCTCTTCCTCTATGCAGGAGGTCGCGGTAGAGAGACGGTCCGGGACGGGCGACCCTGACGACACGGGCTCCGAGATCCGACAGGATCATGCCGCAGAACGGCCCAGGGCCGATCGATCCGATCTCGATGATGGTGAACCCGGCCAGGGGTCCCATCAGCGAGGTCCGAGCCTCGCGGCCGCGTCGAGACGAATCACCTCTCCGTTCAGGAGCGGGTTCTCGACGATGGCCACGACGAGCGAGCCGAGATCATCGGGGGTGCCGAGTCGCTTCGGGAACACATGCACCTTCGCCAGCGATTCCCTCACCTCGTCACTCACCGCGCCGAGCATCGGCGTATCCATGATGCCCGGGGCGATCGCCATCACGCGGATCCCCAACGATCCGAGGTCTCTCGCCAGTGGCAGCGTCAGCGAAACGATGCCTCCTTTCGATGCCGAGTAGGCGGCCTGGCCGATTTGTCCCTCGAACGCAGCGATCGACGCCACGTTGACGATGACCCCACGTTCGCCGTCGTCGTTGGGTTCGTTTGTACTCATCGCCTGTGCCGCGCGCCGGCTCATGTCGAACAGGCCGACGAGGTTGACATCGATCACGGCCTTGAACGCGTCGATCGGAAAGAGCCTGCCGTCCCGTCCGACGACCCGATGCGCGGCCAGGATGCCGGCGGCGTTCACACACACATCGAGTCGCCCAAACGTCTCGACTACTTCGTCGACAGCGTGCGCTACAGACTCGGTGTCGGTGACGTCAACAGGGACGAACACGGTCCCCGCACCCAATCCCGCTGCGACCTCGGAACCGTTGGATCGGTCGAGGTCGAGCAGCGCAACCTTCGCGCCGTGCTCGATCAGCTTCCTCGCTGCGCCTTCACCCAACCCACCGGCCCCACCGGTAACGAGGGCGATCGCTCCCTGGATTCGCATGGTGTCCTCCTCTCAACCCTGCTGTTGCCGTATGTACCGGATCACCCGGTCGATCTGTTCGTCACTCAGAGTCGATCTGAATGACGGCATACGGCCGAGCCCATGAATGATGGTGAAGCGGTAGAACTCGTCGGTCATTTGGGCAGCCTCCGACCCCGACCCAAGCGCTGGACCGATGCCGCCCGCGAGATCCTTGCCGTGGCACCGTGCACAGATCGTGCCGAAGACCTCCGAACCACTGGCGTCCGACGGGAGGCGGGGCACGGTGCATGCCGACAGCAGTGCGACAGCCAGCAGCGCGACGATCCACTTCACGGATGCTGAGCCTACTTCGCCGATCCCGCCGCTTCGCCGTCTAGGAGAGGAGCGCAACCCCCGCCGCCGTCAGTGCAGACACGATCAACCCGGCGATGACCACACCGATCGAGATCAACAGGGTCGCGCGCCGCGGTTCAACGCCGAACACGAACGCGGCGAGTGCCCCGCTCCAGGCACCCGTGACCGGCAACGGGATGGCAACGAACGTGATGAGTGCCACGTCGCGAAGTCGATCGAAACGAGCCGTGTGCCGGCGGCGTGAGTGCGCGAACAGACGGTCGAGGAACCGATGGAGTCCCGCCCAGTGGTCCTCGGCCCACGAGGTGACCGGCCCCAACAGCACCAGGATGAACGGAACCGGGAGGATGTTGCCGAGGACAGACCAGATGAACGCCTGCGGGATCTGCATGTCGAACACCTGCACGGCGAATGGGATCGAGAACCTCAGCTCGGTGATGGGGAGCGCCGCGAGAAGCATGACCGCGAGGGGTTCGGGAAAGTGCTGTGCGAAGGTTGTCAGGGTATCCCGCATCCCAGAAGTATGCCGTCCTGGGAACCTTTTGACACCTTCTCGAAACGATCGCTACGATCAAGAGGTCGGGTGCCACCCACACCCGACACCCCAACAAGCGCATTGGGCTGCGGGCAAGGACTCCCTGGCGCCTTCCCGACACAACGGCCCATTGTGGCTCTTCGCAAGAAGGGCAACGAGGCTCCGGTTCTACCCCCTTGCCGGGGCCTCGTCATTTCTGCAGGTTCGGGAGTCCGACGATCACCACGGGAATCTGAGCGTGCTCGATGATGTAGCTGGTGCCGTGACCTAGGAACGGTCGGTCGGTCAGCGGTCGTGTCGATGTGCCAAGGACGAGGAGGTCGAATGGGCCGGAGCCGGCCACCGACAGAACCTCGTCGACAGCGTTTGGGGCGACGCTGATCAGCGTTTCGACGGAGATACCCAGCCTCGTCCCCAGAGCCGCCGCCTCCGCGACCAACTCGTTGGCGTCACGCTTGGCCTCCGACTCCATCACCGTCTCGAGCATGACCCCTTGGCCGGATGGCCTATTGACGACATGCAACGCCGTCGCACTCCCAGCGCCGGAACGTGCTATCGCGTATGCGAGTTCCTCGGCCGCCCGGGTCGAGAGGTCATTCGACACCGGCACGAGCGGATGACTCGGTAGGTCGTCGGGTGTGCCACCTGCCGTCCTCACGATCACCACCGGGAGTCGTACCCTGGCGAGCGTCCGATCGACCACGGTGGAGAACATCCCTCGTTCATCCGAATCTTCCTCGGATGCACCAAGCACGAGGAGGTCATACCCGAGCACCGACTCGGCCACGATCGCAGCCACCGGATCGGCGGATCGCTTGCGAACGACTCGATGGTCCTGATCCCCGAGCGCGAGATGTACCTCGGCCGGACTGGCGGTGTGATCGGTCTGTCGCAGCAGCCGTCCGACAATCGTCGGAGAGGTACCCTCGACCACGAGGACCGTCACCTCGGCCTTCGGAAATGCGGCGGCGACGAGACGGGCGGCGAACGCGCTGTTCGCACCGCCTCGGGTGGGCAAGAGTATCCGCTGCGATCTCAGGATCAGGGACTGCTCGCGAAGGGTCTCCTCGTCGAGTCGCCGGCGTTCGTCCTCTCCGATGTCGCGATCGTTGACGGCCATACGCAGAAGCTGCGGAGCGAGAACGGATGTGGCCAAGGCGGTGAGTACCAGCACGGTGAACGCCGATTCGGCGATCACGCCGAGGTTCAACCCGATGATCGCGACGACCACCCCCATGGCGCCCAGCGCCGACAGGCCGGCTCCTAGGACGATGCCCTGGTGGGTGTCGAGCCCACCGATGCGTGCACCGGCCATGGTGCCACCTACCTTGGCGGCGATCGCGAGGAGCACCACGGCAATGAGCCACCACACGGCCGGTCCCCGGAGTGAACCGAAGTCCACACGGAGCCCCGAGTAGGCGAAGAAGACAGGGGCGAAGAAGCTGATCGTCACCGACTCGAGCACCTCGCGTGCCCTCGGGAGCTGATGGCGGGTCACACCCAGCAGGATGCCGACGATGAACGCCCCGAGGATCGCCTCCAGCCCGAGGGCCTGGGTGATTGCCGCGCCGACCAGACCGGCGACGATCATCACGGTCAGGGCAGCCGTCACGCTCGACCCGCCTCGCAGCGCCATTCTGAACAGACGATCCAAGACCCATCTCCCGACCGTCGCCGCGACCGCGAGGAACACGACCAGTCCCACGAACGACATCGCCAGCGCGCCCAGGTCGAACTCCCCTTGAATCGCGACTCCCGACATCGCAGCGAGGATCAGCCATCCGAGCGCGTCCATCGTCATGCCGGCCGCCAGGGTGATCTGGCCGAAATCGCGTCGAAGGAAACCGAGGTCGGCGAGGATCTTCGCGACAACGGGCAACGCCGAGACCGAAAGTGCGAGAGCGAAGAACGCGGCGAACAGCCCCATGCCGTGCACACCGACGAACTCGTCCGGGACGAGGAAGGCGACCGCGAAGAACAGCACGAACGGGACGGTGAAGCTGCCGAGGGACACGCTCGCGGCTGCCCTCCGGAATCTCCTGATGATCGCCAGATCCGTCTCATATCCGAGTGCGACAAGCAGCATGATCACGCCGATCCATGCAAGTCCGAACACGACCGCATCTACGGTCGTGTAGCCACCCCCGAACACCCAGCCGTACCCTCCTGGTGCGATCGCACCGAACACAGATGGTCCGAGCAGGATCCCCGCGATCAGCTCCCCGACGACCGGCGGCTGGCCGATCCTTCCCGCGAGGCCGCCCAGAATGCGGGCCAAACCGACGAGCAATGCAACCTGAACCAGGGTGACGAGCAGCTGGTGTTCATCCAGCGGTGCCGCCGTTGCGGCTGCGAGGATCACACCGAGAACCTCACCACCAGGACGTCCCCCTGCCGGACGACGTAGTCCTTACCTTCGACCCGGACCTCCCCATGGGACTTGGCGGCGTCCCATCCTCCAGCCTCGATCACCTGGTGGATCGTCGCCACCTCGGCCCTGATGAACCCTCGCTGCAGGTCCGAGTGAATCTTGCCTGCCGCAACGGGAGCGGTAGCTCCACGTCGAACCGTCCACGCGTGAGACTCCTTCGGTCCAACGGTGTAGAAGGTGAGCAGTCCGAGCGTCGCGTAGGCGGCCCGCACCATCTCGGCGAGCGCTCCCTCGCCCATACCGAGTCCTTCGAGGATATCCCGGCGATCGTCGACGTCCATGGCGGCGACCTCGGCTTCGATCTTCACGGACAGCGCAACAACAGAGTCGCCTTGAGGCACCAGCTCGGCGACAGCCGTGACGAGCTCCTCCTGCCGCGCCTCACCCTCGTCGATGTTCACGACCCAGACCGCAGGCTCCAACGTGAGCGGTGCAAGATCCCGGAAGGCGACGAGATCCGGTTCCTCCCACTCCCGGTCGCGGAGTGGACGTCCCTGCGCGAGGTGATCGGCCGCTTCGGAGATCGCCTCAGATGCCCGCTTCTTCTTCGGGTCGGCAGAAGCTTCCTTGGCAATCTTCGGCCGCCTTCGTTCGAACACGTCCGCGTCCGCCATCGTCAACTCGAGAAGGAGCTCTTCCGCCTGTGCGGCCGGGTCGGTCCCGGACTCGTCGGAGGGAACCTCCTCGTCGGTGAACGCTCTCACGACCATCACCAGGCCGTCCATCTCTCGGAGTCTCCCGAGGAACTGGGTGCCCAAGCCTCCCCCGTGGGCGGCCATGGCAGGAAGATCGAGGAGTTCCAGGCTTGCGTGCACGATCTTCTTCGAGTGCTCCACTTCGGCAGCGGTCTCGAGCAGTTCGTCCGGGATGGATGCGACCCCAAGGTTCGGAGATGTCGTCGAGAACGGGTGCGGGGCGGTGGGCGCGTCGAGGCCGGTCATCGCGTTGAACAGCGCCGTCTTGCCCACGTTGGGAAGGCCGATGATCCCGAGTCGAGCCACGGCACAACTGTACCGGTCGATCGACTGCACGAGGAATGCCGGACGCCGGCGACGATGGGATGGCGGAGCGGACTACGGTACGACGAGATGCGTGTGAGTGTGATCGGAGCAGGTTCGTGGGGGACCACGGTCGCGGCCCTCAGCGCCCGAACCCACCCCACTGTGCTCTGGGCCCGCCGCCCGGAGCTGGCAGAAGCGATCAGAACCACCGGGGAGAATCCCGACTACTTCTCAGGTCACCGCCTCCCTTATGGTCTCCGCGCGACCAGTGATCTGGACGAAGCAGTCGACAGAACCGACGTGGTCGTGATGGCCGTCCCGTCACACGGGTACCGAACTGTGATCGAAGGGCTCACCGGCAGACTCGACTCATCGGTACCGATCCTCAGTTTGTCGAAAGGGATCGAGCAGGACAGCCTCTTGCGAATGACCCAAGTGACGATGGACGTCCTGTTCGATCACGATCCCTCGCGAGTCGGTGTGATGACAGGTCCGAACCTCGCATCCGAGGTGATGGAGGGGCAGCCGACCGCGACCGTCATCGCGATGGAGAACATGGACCAGGCCAAGGAACTCCAGCGGCTGTTCATGGGTCCAACGTTTCGTGTGTACACCAATCGGGACGTCGTCGGGTGTGAGACGGCGGGTGCGCTGAAGAACGTCCTCGCCATCGCTGCCGGCATGTCGTCGGGTCTCGGGTTCGGCGACAACTCTCTGGCATCGCTCATCACGAGAGCACTCGCCGAACTGACACGACTCGGTGTCGCGATGGGCGGCTCGCGTGAGACGTTCGCGGGACTCGCCGGCATGGGGGACCTGATCGCGACCTGCGTGTCGACCCGGAGCCGCAATCACACAGTCGGCGTGGAACTGGGTAGGGGTCGGACGATCGGCGACATCATCGCCGACATGCACATGATTGCCGAGGGTGTGAAGACCACCAGGGCGGTGCTCAGCCTCGCCCACCGCCACGGAGTCGAGATGCCGATCGCGACACAGGTGGGCAGGGTGCTGTACGACGGGGCCGGTCCACGGGAAGCCGTCCTCGCTCTGATGACGAGAGAAGCCAAAAGCGAGTGAGTCAGCCTGCGGCCGACAGTATTCAGTCTTCAGTCTTCAGTCATGAGTCTTCAGTCTTCAGTCATCAGTCATCAGTCATCAATACTTCAGTAAGAACGCAGCCTGGATCACACCAAAGCCGCACGGCGAGTGTCCTAAAGAAAACCCAGAACCAAAAACCGAGAACGGCGAGCGCAGCGAGCCTCCCTACCGAATACTGAGAACCGACAACCTGCGAGCGCAGCTCGCCTAGGCGCCCGCCGCCACCAGCAATGCCCGGTACAGCAGATGCTGGTCTCCGAGCCTCCGGCGCAACTCCCGCTCCAGGCCCCCGATCGGGTAGAGGTTCTGCGGGGCACGCGGATCCTTGTGGCGTTCGGAGGCAAACCGGGGCAGCGTTGCGGCGACGCGGTCGGCGAGCGCTCGTGCAGACGCGACATCCTGGTCGGCCGACGCCTCACACCGGACCACCCCCGCGAAAGGACCGCTACCGCCTCCTGGCAGCCGCAGGTACCACGAGTAGCGACTCCACGCCGTGGTCATCAGAAACAGGGGCGTTCGATCGCCGGGGCGCAGCGCGGCGAGCACGCCGTTCAGGGCAGGAGGGAGGTACTGCACGTGGTGTGTCTTGACGTAGCCCACGACACCCGGCTCCCGGCCCGTCCTCAACGGCCCATCGGTGATGACGAGTTCGACGTCGAGATGTTCGGAGGAGATCTCGTGCTCCAGTTCGCCCATCCGCTGCTGAAGCCCCAGCCACAGGTCCTCGGTGGATGAACCGGCTGTCGCTCGAACTTCGTACCGTCCGTGGCGAGTATCGACTGCTTCGGCTTGAGGCGACGAGGTGAACAGCCCGCGCCGCACCGCTGCAGCGACGAGCTTCGCGTCGCCGTCTGAGCGGACCGCCCCGGCGGCGTAGGTGGCGCAGATGCCGAGTACCGGCTGTTCGTCGCCGATCCAGACGTTCGCATCGATTCGGCGAACTCCATCGACGAACAGAATCGTCGAGGCGGGTGTGACGCTCGGGCTGATCGGGTGCCACTTCCCCGCCGGGACCTCGACGTCCACATCCGGAACGGTGGTGGTCTCTTCCAAGTCGGGCGACATGGGGGTGCCGTACTCCGGCGCCCACGGTTCGACGGAGAACTTCATGCGTCGATCCGTTCGACGTGTGCCCCGCTGACATCCTTGGTGACGACGAACCGGGTCGGTACCTGCTCGGCGAGGTCGGGCACATGGCTGATGAGACCAACGGTGAGTCCTTTGGCGCCGAGCTGCTGGACAACCGAGGCCACCACGTCCAGGGTCTCTTGATCGAGGGTGCCGAATCCCTCGTCGAGAAGGATCGACTCCAGCTTCCCCTGCGATGACATCCTGGTGAGCTCCTCAGAGAGTGAGAGTGCCAAGGCAAGGGACACGAGGAACGTCTCGCCTCCTGACAGCGTGCGGACGGAGCGTCGCTGATCGGCGTTGCGATGGTCGATGACGGTGAAACCCGCCTTGTCGATCTCGAGCGAGTAGATGCCAGAAGACAGCTCGTCGAGCAGCTGATTGGCACCCACGGTCAGTCCGATGAGTGCCTCTTCGAGGATCCATGACTCGAACCGGTTGGAGTGCAGGTGTCGCGAGAGTGCTGCGGCGACGTGACTTCGGTCCTTCTCGGCGGTGATGTCTGCTGCGAGTTCCTTGGTTCGCTGTTTCGCCTCCCGTATGCCTTCGAGGTCTTTGCGGGCCGAGAACACGGCCTCATCCGGCGTGAGATCCGCGCCCATGCCGGCAAGGTGCGTGTCGAGATCCTCGGTGAGGCGGGATCTATCGTCCACGAGCTGCTTCGCGTCGGCTCGGAGCCCTTCCAGCCGCTTGTGCGTCTCCTGTGAGCGGGCGACTGCCCACTCGGTCAATGCCGCCCATGCGATGGCAAGATCGTCCGGCACTACCGGTGGTGGCTCCAGGTGAGCGACGCGATCTCGTGCGCCGTGGAATTTGGCAAGCGCCTCGGCCCGCGCTTCGGTGAGCGCTTCCCGACGCTGTTCGGCGGCGCGGAGCTCGTTGGCTGAGGTGAGTGCAGTTGCCTTCAGCTCGGCGAGTCGTTGCTGTGCAGCCGCAGTGGCAGCGAGGGTTCGAGCCAGCTCGTCGATACCGGGGACACCATCGAGGCCGGCTCGAAGCGCGCCGATCTGAGCGGAGATCTCGTCCGCAGTAGCCCTCGATCGCTCACCGGCGAGTTCAGCTTCGGTCAGGGCCCTTCGTGCAGCATCGAGATCGGCTGTTCGGCGAGCAACGTCGGCTACGGCTCGTTCCACGTCCGCGATCGGTTCGACCTTCGGGATCTCTGCGATGGGGACTCCGCACACCGGGCACGGCTCACCGACTACGACGTTCGCAGCGAGTTCGTGCGCCGCGTGTGCGCGCCGGAGCCGTTCGAGTTCCTCCTCCGTCTGCGAGTGTGCCTGTGCGACCGCGCCGGCAGTCCGGCGCTTCTGTTCGATGTCCGCGGCCGACTTGGCAAGCTGTTCGGTCGCGCGCTCGTGCCGACCAAGGAGGTCCTCGAGGGATCGTTGCTGCGCAATCTGAGACTCGAGTATCGCCGGGTTCGGGAGCCCTGCGATCGACTGCTCATGCGCGCTCAGTGCCTCGCTCGCCTTCACCATGGCGGACTTGGCTTTGTCGACCGCGGTGTCTGCATCGGAAATCCGACCCACCAGCTCGTCGAGACCGTCCGGAGACCGGATGGCCAGGGCCGACATAGCTGCCTCTTCGTCGGCGATCTGCTTCGTCGCATCCTTCAGTTGTTCGTCGATCGATGCCACCTGCGTGCGGATCCTGGCGATGGTGTCGCGGAGCCGCTCGAGTTCGGATACACGACGGGAAGCGGCGTCCTCATCACCACCGGCCCTCTCGGCAAGCAGATCGACCTCGCGTTGGTGCCCTGCGAGCAGTCGATCTGCAACCGACTTGCGTTCATTGGCGAGATCCCGGATGCGCCGGTAGACGCGGAGGTCCAGGAGCTCTCGCAGCAGCTCCTGTCGCTCACGAGGTTTGTCATGGAGGAATCGAGCGAACTCGCCCTGCGGAAGGACGACGGCCTTGATGAAGTGCTCATAGGCAAGTCCGAGAAGCTCCTCGACCTTCTTGGTGACCTCGTCTGCGCCGGATGCGAGCGTGACACGGCCATGTTCGAGGCGTGCTTCGGCGGTGGTCGCGCCCCCGCCCTTGGTGCGTCGGACGACCCTGGCAACACGGTACGCATCGTCGCCGACGGTGAAGTCGAACTGGATGCGAGCTTCGTTCTTGCCGAGCGTGATGACCGGCTCGACGGCGCGCCGGTCCCCATATCTCGGGACGGACCCGTAGAGAGCGAACACGATCGCGTCGACGATGCTGGACTTGCCTGATCCGGTCGGACCGGTGAGGGCGAACAGGTCGGCGTTTCGAAAGTCGATCGTTGTCTCGTCCCGATATGCGGTGAATCCCGCGATCTCGAGCTCGACCGGCCTCACTGAGCCTCCTCCAGGAGCTCGTCGAACAACACTACGACTCGCTCATCGGAAGCGTTGGCCTCGGCGAGGTACTCGACGAACAGTTCGTGCGGAACACGACCCAATCGCGCTTCGCGAGGGGTGCTGCGGTGCCGACCCTCGGGTGCCGCGAGAACGACATCGACGGCTTCGGGAAACAGTTCTCGTACCTGATCGGCGAGCCCCGCTCTCGCCGGCTCTTCGAGGACGATCTTCAGGTACGCGTCACCGGTTGTGCCGGCAAGGGGTTCGAGCGACTCGATGCTCCCTCGGAGCTGCTGCAAACGTCGCCCGGACGTGAGGGGCACCTGAGTGACCGCGGCAGGCAGTCCCGGTTGAACATCCACGACGAGCACGGCTTTCTCATCCTCGGTTTCCCCAAAGTCGAGCTGAAGTGGTGACCCTGCGTACCACACAGGAGCCGCGGCGGGGGTCTGCTGCGGCCGGTGCAGATGCCCGAGGGCGACGTATGAGAGGGCGCCGTCGAACGCTCCCGCCGGCACCCAGTAGTCGAAGACCGTGTGTGCGCTGCGTTCTCCCCCACCGAGGACGCCCTCGGCGACCATCACGTGGGCGACAACGATGTTGACATCGTCCGTCGTGATCCCTTCAGTGAGCATCGCGAGGATCGCAGTGAGCCGCTCGGCATACAGCGCCCCATGCTCGTACGCCTCGAGGTCCATGAGCGCGGACGCCGAGACGATGCCGCGTTGCGTGACGAACGGCAGCATCGCCACTCTTGCGACCTCCCCGGAACTGGTTTCGATCTTCACGACACCGCCTTCGTCCGGCTTCATCGGTGTCGCGACCACATGCACCCGGCCGAGTTCGAGAAGGGGCGCTACCGCGTCGAGGCGCCGCGGATTGTCGTGGTTGCCTGCGACCATCACGACGGGTGCAATGTCGGCAAATCGCAGTAGCGCCCGGTAGACGATCTGTTCGGACTCCGCGGTCGGCGCGACCACGTCGAAGATGTCGCCGGCGACGGCGATCAGATCGACAGCCTCCCTGGCGCCGATCGATGCGATCTCCTCGAGAACCGCCCGGTGTTCGTCCGCCCGACTTCGACCGCGGATGGCACGGCCGACGTGCCAGTCGGCTGTGTGCAGGATCTTCACCGCGCCGATGGTACCGACGACGAGGGACGCAACCGCGTCACCCGTCGTCGCTACGCTGCGGTCATGGACACCCAGATCCCGCCTGTCGGCAGACCACACGACCAGATCCTGAGCGAGATGAAGTCTCTCGCGGAGGCCGAAGCGAGTTGGGAGGACGGTCGCACGTGGAGTCTCGTCTATCACGCCGGCGACGACCACACGACATTCCTGAAGGACGCCCACGGGCTGTTCTTCTCCGAGAATGCACTCAACCCGATGGCGTTTCCCGCGTTGCGTCGGTTCGAGGCCGAGGTGGTTCGCATGACCGCCACGATGCTCAACGGGGACGCTCAGGTCGCCGGCACAATGACCTCCGGTGGCACGGAGAGCCTGCTCGCGACCGTGAAGACGTACAGAGACTGGGCGGCGGCGACCAAGGGGAACTCGGAACCAGAGATGGTGTTGCCTGTGACCGCGCACGCAGCGTTCGACAAGGCTGCCGCCTACTTCGGGGTGCGACAGGTGCGGGTCCCCCTGGCAGATGACCTGAGGGCCGACCTGGGGGCGATGGAGGCAGCCATCACCCCGAACACGATCCTCATGGTCGGCTCGGCTCCCGACTACCCGTTCGGTCAGGTCGACCCGATCGAGGAGCTGGCGTCGATCGCCGCCGCGCATGACATCGGGATGCACGTCGATGCCTGCCTGGGCGGCTTCCTCGTTCCGTGGGCTGAACAACTCGGAGTCTCACTCGGCGTGTGGGACTTCCGTGCGTCCGGTGTGACGTCGATGTCTGCTGATGTTCACAAGTACGGGTTCGGGGCCAAAGGGGCATCCACCATCCTCTACCGAACGCCTGAGCTCCGCAGGTTTCAATTCCATGTCACCAGCGACTGGCCGGGAGGAATCTACGCCTCACCGTCGATGGCCGGCACCCGCCCCGGTGGGCCGATTGCGGCCGCGTGGGCGGCTATGCAGGCGATCGGCCAGAACGGCTACCTGGCGATAACCGAGCAGATCCTCGACATCTCGCGGCGGCTTGTCGAAGGAGTCCGAAAGGTGGAGGGTTTGGAGATCCTCGGAGACCCCAGACTGAGCGTCTTCGCTTTCCGGGGAGTCGATGTCGACACCTACGCGGTCGGGGACGCGTTGGAGGCTCGCGGGTGGCATGTCGACCGGCAGATCAAGCCGGCGTCGCTCCACTTCATGGTGACACCTGCCCACGCAGGGATCGTGGAAGAGTTCCTGGACGATCTTCGGAGCGCCGTCGACGATGTGCGAGCGCATCCCGAGCTGGCATCGAGCGGACAGGCGGCGATGTACGGGATGATGACAACGCTGCCGGATGACGGCACCCTGCACGAGATCGTGCTTCAGACCCTCGACGGCTTGTACTCGCTGTAGCTATCCAGGCTTGAGCAGATAGGCCAGCGCGATGCCGGCATAGTTGCCGATCGCGTAGCCGACCACCCCGGTCGTCAACCCCGACACGATGATTGCTCGGTTCTTCAACGCTCCCGCCACGGTCGGCACGAACGCCGGTCCGAACACGGCGGCGGTCGAGGTGATCAGGACGGTGTCGGTGTCGATTCGGAAGATTGCAGCCAGCACGTAGTGCAACACGATCGCCCCGATGAGCACCACGGCGACGAAGAGGAACACTCCCCCGAACGCCCCGGCGAGTTGCCGCACGTTGGCGAGTGTGCCGATGGCAACGGCGAAGATGAGGAGGAGAAACTCGCCCGTCTCGAACGTCCCGGGAAGTGTCCTGATCTTCGGCACGAACGAAGCGAGGACCCCGACCGTCGTGATGGACAGGATCACCAAAGCGATGGGCAGGTCGGGGGCGAAGAGGTAGACAAGTCCGACCGCGACGGCGGAAGCGCCGATGCTGGTTGCGAGGGCCAGAACCACGTTCCGAACCTTCGGTGCGACCTTCGCGTCTTCCGTGGTGTCGCCGCCGAAACGGGACACGTCGAATGCGGGAAGGAACCGACCAAGGACCCGCTGAGCGATCGACAGGAGGAACAGGAGATAGAGGCCGGAGAGGATCACGTCGGCCCCATTCATGAGAACGAACGTCTCGTCCGGTACGTCCAGCGCGATGCCGACTGCGCTCATGTTGGGCGTGCCTCCCGTGTAGACGCCGACGGTCATGCCGGCCATCTGCCAGTCGTGGGCGACCGACAGGACCAACGTCGCGATCGTCGAAGTGATCACGACGGCGATCGTGGCGAGCGCGAAGGACACGACGGCCGGACGGGCGATCCGGAGCCACGCCCTGAAGTCGGTGGTGAACAACAGGAGTGGAATGGCGAGGACGACCGTCGCCTCGGTGAACGTCGTCGCCAGATCGGTATCGATGGTGAACATGTTCCCGAGGGCGATTCCGAACAGGTAGCAGAGCACGATCGGTCCGAGAAACTCGAGCGGTTTGAACCTGCGAGCTCCCCACGTGGCCACCGCAGGGAATCCGAGGAACGCAACGATGAGGATCACCGAACCCACACCGTGACGGTAGTCACCGTCACCGGACCGATGTCGTCTGGAGTGGGCCTACAGCCCGTCGAACGGATCGGCCGGGCCGTTCCCGCCGCCGGGTGCCGGGCCCGCCTCCGAGACCCGAGTCGCCCACGCGGGGAACGGAAACTCGACGGTGACCGGGATCGGCAGTTCCGGTTGCGAGACGAGCATCGTGCCGGGCTTCATGATGGTGGCTCGTTGCCGCTGGACGCCGGGAAGGAACCCGTACTCCTCTCGACTCGCTTCCGCCGAGTCGAGACGGCCGACCACCCTGATCGCCGAGTTGGCGATGATGCGCCGCTCGACCTCAGAGGCCGTTTGCTGCGCGCCGATGAGGATCACGCCCAGCGACCGTCCCCGTTCGGCAACGTCGAGCAGGATCTCTTTGATCGGGCTATACCCCTCCCTCGGCGCATACTTGTTCAGTTCGTCGAGAACCAAAAACAGCAGCTCGTCGGAGTGCCCCTGGCGTTCCTTGTCCTCGAAGGCACGCCGGACCGTGACGCCGACCACGAAGCGTTTTGCCCTGTCGTTGAGGTTGTGGATGTCGACGACGGTGATCTGCTTCTGGAGTTCGATCGGGTGGACGTTCGACAGGTCACCTCTGATGAGGTGCTCGACATGGCGAACCGCACCGTGGAGCCTCCGAACGAACGCGTTGACGGTCCCGGCACCGATCGCCGGACCCGCCCACTCGTATCGAGTCTCCTCGTCCTGAACCTTGGTCGTGATGAAGTCGACGAGATCGCGAAAGGTGAGGATCTCTTGCCCGTCGATGGCGACACCTCCGTCGTCGAGCCGGATCGCCTTGTGGAGCTGGGCCATGACGTTGTACACGACCATCGAGTAGTGGGCCCGATCGTCCTCGGCGCCGGCGAACAAGAACGGGAGCAGGTCGTCGGAGCAGAACTCGGCGAGAGACCAGAAGAACGGCGTGACGCCCTCGTGGCGGGAGGCGACGTCGGGGGCGCCGGTCTTCGACCCGTGCTTCGGAGGGGCGTAGATGCTGACCGAGCGGAACGGGTCGGCGGGCAGCCCGAGTGGCGCGTACTTGTCGCGCTGGGCGGCATCGAGCGACAGATTCGGGCGATCGAGATACAACAGATCTTCGCCTTTGACGTTGAAGATCAGCGCCTTGGTGTTCACCGCTTTGGCGCCAAGCACACCTGAGGTGAACAGGCTGTGCAGCAGGAATGTCGCATAGGTGGTCTTGGTGGCGACACCGGACACACCGGAGATGTTGACGTGGGCGCCACGAGTGCCGTCGAGAAACTCGAGGTTGACGAACATGGGTTCACCGGCTCTCGACAGACCCACGGGGATACGTTCGACCATCTGATCGAAGAACAACGCTTTGTCTCGATCCTCGCCGACCGCTCGCCGGACGGCCTGACCGGGCCGGGGCGGCACGAACGTCTCGGGTTCGAACCGGGTCGCGACGACCTTGGCCGCCTCGCTCACCTCGGCAGGAAGGACACCGTCTTCGATGAGGAACACGTCCGAGTCGAACCTGGCACCCTCGTGACGGGCACGAACCTGTTCGACCATCCCGTAGATGTGAACCACATCGCCTGCGGGCAGGGTGCGTTCGAGAGCGACGACGTCGTCCAACTGGAGGTACTGGCCTTCCTCGACGCCGACCCAGAACTCGAGTGGCGTGGCGTCTTCGGTGCCGATGACCCGACCGACGGGCTGCTGCTCAGTCATTTCGGCGAGCGTACCAGGGGGTTGGGACGGAGCCCGTTCACCTGGTGGAACTCGCCCACCCGGCAACCCGCTCGATGTCGATGATGATCGCCGGACCGACGAGGTCGATGTCGACGTACTGCGGGTACTTCGCACGGAGGAGTCCTGCGACCTGCTCGAAACCCGAGTCGAGGATGTGCGCCGTTCCGTCGGCTCGCACCCACCAGAGCCGAGACCAGTCCGGTTCGTAGTGGTCGGCGAGCACGCTCACCGACGGATTGTCGCGGATGTTGCGAACGCGCCGCAGATCGGTGCTCCGTTTTGGTTTTGCGTCGACCATCGACACGATCGTGCGGTCATCGACGGCGAAGACCAACGGGACAATGTGCGGACGGCCATCGGAACCGGCGGTGGCGAGATAGCCGGACCGAGCCGCTACGAGTCGATGGAGTGCTTCCGTCTCGTCCAGTGACACCCTCCTCTGGATCACAGTAGTAACGGGGTGAGACCAACAACAGCCGGTAGCCTGCCTGCGTGGCCATCGAAACCCTCCCGCGCACACCGTCGCTCCCGGTCCGCCTGTGGCAGACCTACGTCACGGACGTGCGGGTGACCGCCGATGCCGAATCGGACCTCTATCGCGAGGTGACGTCCGAGGCGAAGGCAACCAGAGACATGGTGACGATCCTCGTTGCCTCGGCGTTGGCCCTCCTGATCCGAGACTACGCATCCCGCGACGGTTGGTGGCTCGTGACGCTCCTGCACACGGTGGGTCTCGGAGGAGCCGCCGACGGGGTCGATGCCTGGCTCACGACGTCGCCCTCGGCCCAATTCAACGGACTCGCCCTGTGGGCGATCGTGCACATCTTCGCGTACGTGGCCATCCCGGTGTTCGCAATCCGTTATGTGATAGGCGGCCGGCTGCGAGACTTTGGACTGAGAGTTCGAGGCTCGGCGTCGCACGTGTGGGTGTATGCGCTGCTTCTTGCCGTGAGTATGCCGTTCATCATCGTTGTGTCGTCGTCGGCTCCGTTCCTCGCCAAGTATTCCTTCTATCACCTCGGACCGGGCGAGAGTTTCTGGCCGTACATGTGGTTGTGGTGGGTGCTCTACGCGCTCCAGTTCGCCGCGTTGGAGTTCTTCTTCAGAGGATTCATGGTGCACGGGCTGAAGCTGCGGCTCGGGTACTCGGCGATCTTCGTGATGATGGTCCCGTACGTGATGCTGCACTTCCCCAAGCCGATTCTCGAGGCGCTGGCGGCGATGTTCGGTGCGATCGTACTCGGCACGCTGAGCCTCAAGACCCGGTCTGTGTGGTGGGGAGCGGCGCTGCACATCTCCATCGCAGGGGCCATGGACCTCCTCGCGCTGTTCCACAAGGGGTTGCTGTGAACGGTGAGACGCTCGCGACCGGCGTGTCAGGAGCGGTACTGGGTGGAGCGGCACTGACTCCCCTCGGACTCGGCGTTCCCGGCGCGGTGGTCGGCGGCCTCAACGGGCTCGTATCCGGCTCCCGACGGATCTACGACTGGAACCGGCCCGCAGGCTGGGTCGCCTACGTGCTGGATTCGACCTGGGGGCTGATCGGTACGGGAGCAGCGCTCGGCGTCCACGCGCTGCAGCAGACGAGACGCGACCGGGGAACATACCGACCCGACCTCAGCGAACGGCAGAACCGTCACGTCTACGACACCGGCGTCACCGTGCGGAAGCACTTCGCAATGACGGTCGGCAACACGGTTACCAACCTGGGCGGCCGACGCGACTTGCTCGAACGACACGAGATGGTCCACGTCTGGCAAGCGCGATTGTTCGGACCTGTCTTCCCGCTCCTCTACGGCGCCTGGACAGCCCTGGGTGCACTAGCCGGCACTGCCGCATGGGTCCGACGGCGCGATGGCCTGCAGAAGAACGTCGACACGTTCGCCTACTACCACAACCCGTTCGAGTACTGGGCATACCGCCGGCAGGGCTACTGGCCTGCCGGCCGGCCATACCCGCGCTACGCCCGGCGAGGTCGCGGGCCCCGGACCTAGCGCCTTCTTGTCAACCTGGGCCCCGGCCAGCGGGGCTGAGATTGACATGAACGGAGGGGTCTGGTTCTCGTCAACCTGGGCCCCGGCCAGCGGGGCTGAGATTGACAAGAACGGGGACGTTCAGCGCACCGGCACCATCCGGTAGATCGTTCCGCCACGAGTCACCACGAGCAACTCGCCGTCGGCGTCGAGCCCGAAAGACGTGACGTTGCCAATCGAATCGATCCACTGCTGCTCGTCGGTGGCCCCACCGCCGACATAGCGGAAACTGCGAATCCACCCGGAGCAGTAGTCGGCGTAGAAGTACGTCCCGTCCAGTTCCGGAATCACCGAACCCCGGTACACGTACCCTCCCGTGATCGAACAGCCATCCGTGTGGCTGTACTCGATCACCGGCATGGTGATGCCCGTCGTGTCACAGCCTCGGGATGGCTTGTAGCAGTGCAGTCCCTCGGTGATGGGCCAGCCGAAGTTCAGTCCGCCGTGGTCGGCTGGGGCGACGTCCACCTCCTCGTAGTGGTCCTGACCGACATCGCCGATGTAGAGAAGCCCGCTGTCGAACGAGAAGCGCCATGGGTTTCGTAGTCCGTAGTCCCAGATCTCCGGTGCCCCTCCTGTGAACGGATTGCCGGGCGGGATCGCGTACCCGGTGGACCCGGACACGTCGACGCGGAGGATCGCCGCAAGCGGCGTGTCCGTGCTCTGTCCGTTGCCGAACCTGTCCCCAGATGCGCCGCCGTCACCGAGGCCGATGTACAGGTAGCCGTCGGGACCGAACACCACCATGCCGCCGTTGTGGTTCGAGGCCGGCTGCTTCACGCTCAAGAGCACCTCTGCCGAGGACGGGTCGGCGATACCGCCGACGACCCGATAGGACGCGACAGTGGTGTTGCCGCTTGTGTTCGTGTAGTCGACGAACACTCGAGCGTCGCTGGGGTAGTTCGGCTGAAACGCCAGACCGAGGAGACCCTGTTCGTTCCCCCCATGGGTCACCAGGCTGTGGATGTCCAGAAACGGCTGGTCGAGGACCTGACCGTCCCGGACGACTTTGATGATGCCGCCCTGTTCGACGACGTACAGATCGGAGCTGTCCGGGGCGGTCGTCACGAACAGCGGATCGTTGAAGCCGTCTGCCACTTCGTCGAACTGCACCCCTTTGAGCGCGGGGAGGGTGGTCGTCGTAGTCGTCGTGGTGATCTCGACTGTGGTAGTCGCACTCTCGGTCGTCGACGTTGTCGTGGAGGCGAGAGCCTGAGTCGTGGTCGGCATCGCACTCGTCTGTGTTGGAGCAAGCTGCTGCTCCGACGAACAAGCTGCGGCAATCACGACCATCAGGATCGACGCGGCACGCGCAACGCGGATCATTCTCAAACCCTATCGTTGAAGGGAACGGTGTGCACGTGGATAGGAGCGGCTATGAAGTGGGACGACACCATCGAGGGAAAGCACCTTCGCCCCGAGAGCCTGATGATGGGGTACGGCTACAACCCGGCATGGTCCGAGGGGGCGGTGAAGAGCCCCATCTTCCAGACATCGACATTCGTGTTCGAGACCGCGGAAGAAGGCAAGGCGTTTTTCGAAGTCGCAACAGGCAAACGACCACCGGCACCGGGTGAGAAGGTCGGCCTCATCTACAGCCGCCTCAACAACCCCGATCTGGAGATCGCAGAGGACCGTCTCTGTCTGTGGGACGGCAGCGAGTCCGCAGCACTGTTCAGCAGCGGGATGTCGGCGATCGCGACGACTCTGCTCGTTCACTTGCGACCCGGCGACCTCCTGCTGCACAGCGAACCCCTCTACGGAGGTACAGACCATCTGGTCAACGAGTTCCTTCCCGAGTTCGGCATCGAGTCGATCGGGTTCTTCCCCGACGAGACGCGGGAGCAGCTACTGCGACGAGTGACGAGTTCGGGCAAGCCACTCGGGATGATCCTCATCGAGACACCTGCCAACCCGACGAACGCGCTCTTCGACATAGAGGAGTGTGCCGCAGTGACGCAGGCGGCTTCGACTCCCGATCGCAAGGTCCTACTGGCCGTCGACAACACGTTCCTCGGACCGATCTTCCAGCGTCCGCTCGACCATGGCGCCGACCTGGTGATCTACAGTGCCACCAAGTACTTGGGGGGTCACAGCGACTTGATCGCGGGGGCGGTCCTCGGCTCGGAGATTCATGTCGGCCCGATCCGCGGGATGCGCAGCCACCTCGGTACCCATGCGGGGCCGTGGACCGGATGGCTCCTCATGCGCAGCCTGGAGACGCTGTCACTGCGCATGCGTCGGGAGGCCGAGAACGCCGAGAAGGTCGCCGACTACCTGGCCGGACATCCGAAGGTCAGCCACGTCAACTACCTGGGTTTCATCGAACCCCACGACCCGCAACGTGCGATCTACGAGAAGCAGTGCCTCGGCGCCGGCGCGATGATCTCATTCGAAGTCGACGGAGGGGAAGCCGGCGCGTTCCGGTTCCTGAACGCTCTGCGATTGATCCACCTGGCCGTGAGCCTTGGATCCAATGAGTCGCTGGCGGAACATCCGGGCACCATGACACACGCCGGTGTGCCCGATGTCGACAAGAAGCGGTATGGGATCACCGACGGGCTCGTTCGAGTCTCGATCGGGGTGGAGCACCCCGACGATCTGATCCTGGATCTGGAGCAGGCACTGGCAACGGTCTGAGGTTTCGGGTGCCTAGTACCCGAAACCTCGTCGTTTCCTCCCCTCGCGAGGCCGCAGGCCGAGTGTTGGGGGAGGTGGCGTCGAGCTGACGCTCGACGCCGGAGAGGGTCGTTCTCACCAACGTCGTATCCCGTACGGAGCGCCCCCGGCTTGAGAACGCTGCTGACCGCGTACGAAGTACCCGGTACCGGGAGGATCGATCCTCGGATCGATCCTCCCGACACCGACCCTCGCTGCCAAGTAGCCTGCCCACAGCCGACGAGGGAAGGGTGATGGCTGCGTTGACTCCTGCGTACGAAGGCATCTCGGAGAAGGAGTACAAGCGCCGCATCTCCGCCTGGACGCTCTACGACTGGGCGAACTCGGCGTTCGCGACCACGATCCTCTCTGCCGTTCTACCGGCCTACTACAGCTCGGTGGCCGGAGCGACCCTCCCGAGTGCGGCGGTCGCCACCGCCTACTGGACGACGACGCTGAGCATCTCGCTGATCATCGTCGCGTTTCTCTCCCCCGTGCTCGGCACGATCGCCGACATCATGCGTGGGAAGAAGAAGTTCCTTTCGATCTTCGTCGGCATGGGGGTGTTTGGCACCGGACTGCTCGTCCTCATCAGCACGGGCGACTGGATCCTCGCGTCGGTGTTCTTCATCGTCGGGCGAGTCGGGTTCGCCGGCGCCAACGTCTTCTACGACGCCCTCCTCCCCCACGTTGCCCGCCCGGAAGACCAGGACGTCGTCTCCACACGTGGGTACGCCATCGGCTACCTGGGTGGCGGGCTCTTGCTGGCGATCAACGTCGCGATGATCCTATTCATCGGCTCCGAGATAGGTGCTCGCCTGTCGTTCCTGTCAGTGGCGATCTGGTGGGCGGCGTTCTCGATCCCGCTGTTTCGCAGGGTGCCCGAACCCCCATCGGCGTCATCGCTCGCCGAGCGCACGCGGGGCACCTTCACCGCCAGCCTCGAACGGCTGGGCACCACGTTCCGGCATCTCCGCAGGTATCGCCAGCTCTTCCGCTTCCTGATCGGATTCCTCATCTACAACGACGGAATCGGCACGATCATCAGCGTCGCCGTCATCTACGGCACCGAACTGGGCTTCGAGACCACCCAGCTCATCCTTGCGATCCTGCTCGTCCAGTTCGTCGGCATCCCGTTCAGTCTCGCGTTCGGCCGAATCCCCGGCCGCAAGGACGCAAACCGGGCGGTCTACCTCGCGTTCATCGTGTTCAACATCATCGCCCTTCCGCTTGTCGGGATCATCGGCGCTCGTACCCTCCCGGCGTCGACCACGGGCGCAGCTCAAGCCCCCTACGAGACGATCGGTTCGAATGTCGGTGAGGGAACCTACGGCATCGACGTCATCAACCTGGTGGGCGACTGGACGGACATCTCAACGGACACCGTTGGCGAGGCAACCGGCGGTCTGACCAGGCTGGCGCACGGTGCAGCTCCTATTACTCTGATCGTGGCGCTCGTCGCCTTCGTTCTCGTGTGGGCACTCGGCATGAGACGCCGACGAAACCCGAACTCCTCTCTGTGGACGGTCCTCACACCACTCCTCACAGGGATCACCGCCCTGCTCATCGCCGCGCTTGCCGAACTGCTCGTGCTCACCGCATCCGATCCCATTCCGTACGCGAGCGCGTCCGGTTCGGACGCAACGGCGACGTTCGCGTTCAACGGACAGAAGGTCGATCTCGACTACTCGACGGGCCCTGACCGAGGAGTCTGGGATGTCGCGATCGACGGATCACCACTCGTGGTCGACGATGAGCCGTTCACGATCGATGCCACCACGTCCCGCGTCCGGTACGGCGCACCGGTGACGATCGACGCGGGAACTCCCGGACCACACGAGCTGACCTTGTCGGTCGATCCATCAACACCGAACGGTTCGCTCGCCGTTGGTCGGTTCAAGGTTCTGCCGCCCGAACGAACCAGCAACCTCGGGGTCATCCTTGGACTGATCCTCATCATCGAGGTCGTCGGACTCGCGCTCTCCGCCCTGTTCGGGAGGACGCTGTTTTCCCGGATAGCCGACAAGATGACGACCAAGCGAACGATCATCCTCGCGATAGCTGCATACGCCATCATCGCCGTCTGGGGGTTCTTCCTCGACGCCGTCTTCGAGTTCTGGTTCCTCGCCTGGATGGTGGCCGTGGTGCAGGGAGGAAGCCAGGCGTTGAGCCGCAGCCTTTACGCATGGATGTCCCCTGCCTACGAGAGTGGCGAGTTCTTCGGGTTTTTCTCGGTTATGTCGAAGTTCTCGTCGATCATCGGTCCTGTGTTGTTCGCCGCCGCAGTCGCCATCACCGGCAGTAGCCGGCCTGCCGTCCTCAGCCTGGTGCTGTTCTTCATCGTCGGCATCGTGATCCTCGGGACAGTTGATGTCGATGAGGGCCGACGTGTCGCTGTGGAAGCCGACGCCGGAATACAGCGCGGAGGATGAGCGCTACACGAAGAGACCTAGGCTTGGGGTCGAAAGGAGCAGTATGAATACGGAGTCCGACCCGATCCCTGCCGGCGAGCCTTCACAGCCGACCGACACCCATGGCGAACACCCGTACAAGGGTACGGGCGTCTCGTGGACACTGATCATCGTCCTCGTCGTCGTCGTGATCGTCGCTGTCCTCGCGGCCGTCAACACCGCTTCGGTATCCGTCGATCTCGTGTTCGAGACAGTTCAGGCGCCCCTCATCTCGATCATCCTCGTGGTCGCAGCTTTGGCCGTCATCGTCGACGAGCTGGTCGGCCTCGCCGTGCGTAGGAGTCGCAGACGTCGACTGCACGAGAAGCAACAACTCGCTCGGTTGAAGAAGAACGCCGAATGAGCCACCTCATCGTCGTCGGTGGCGATGCCGCCGGCATGTCCGGAGCGAGTCAGGCACGTCGTCTCGACTCCGACCTCGACATCGTCGTCTACGAGCGCACCAACTGGGTCAGCTACGCGGCGTGCGGGGTTCCCTACTACGTGGGTGAAGACGTCAAGGAACTGCGTCAGCTCCAGGCGAGAACACCCGAACAGTTCGCTCGAATGGACATTGACGTTCGCCTCCGTCATGAAGTTGCCGCGATCGACACCTCGGCGAAGAGGGTGACGGTCCACAACCTCGACGCGGGCACCAGCTCACAAGAACGGTACGACCTGCTGCTGTACGCCACGGGAGCTCATCCTTTGCTCCCGGCGATCGAGGGTCTCGACCTCAATGGTGTGTTCCAGGTGCGAACGCTCGACGATGCGGTCGCGGTGCGATCGGCGATCGCCGAGAAGCCACAGCATGCCGTCGTCGTAGGAGGTGGGTACATCGGACTCGAAGCTGCCGAGGCGTTCCACAACCTCGACATCCCGGTGACGGTGCTCGAGATGACCGACACGGTCCTGTGCCGAACGATGGACCCGGAGATGGGCGAACTCGTTGCGTCTCAGGTCCGCGAACTCGGTATCGATGTTCGAACGGGCATACATGTCGACCGGATCCTCGGTGAGGATGGTCATGTCGTCGGCGTGGAAGCGGCCGGACAAACCTACCCGGCGGACATCGTCGTGTTGGGGCTCGGGTCGGCCCCGAACGCAGCCCTGGCGGACGCCGCGGGGCTCGCCCTCGGCCCCACCGGGGCGGTCGCCGTCGACGATCATCAACGGACGAGCGCCGACGGTGTGTATGCAGCAGGTGATTGCGCGGAGGCACTCCATCGCATCAGCGGAACCGCGGTCAACTTCCACCTCGGCACCGTTGCCAACAAACAGGGGCGGGTTGCCGGCACCAACCTGGGCGGTGGTGATGCATCGTTTCCCGGGGTGCTCGGCACTGCGATCACCAAGGTCGACGACATCGAGATCTCCCGCACCGGCCTGAGCCTTGCTGAGGCGACGGCGGCCGGGTTCGACGCCGTGGCCACGAGTTTGCGCAGCTCGACTGGTTCGCACTACTGGCCGAAATCGACCCAGATGCGAATCCGCACGATCGTCGACCGAGCAACCGGCAAGCTGCTCGGCGCCCAAATCGTCGGTGGTCCCGGATCGGGGAAGCGCATCGACACCTTCGCCATGGCCTTGTGGTCGGGTATGACGGGCGCAGACCTGGAATACGTCGACCTGTCCTACGCGCCGCCGTTCTCGGGCGTTTGGGAACCGGTGAACATCGCTGGACGCAAGGCGGCCTCAGCCCTCCGTTAGGTCCCGCCGCTGGACAGGACACCGACGAGTCGTCCGTCACGGTCGACGACCGGAATCGGCGCCCCGTCGAAGAACGTCTGGAGGTCGGCCGAAGCCTCAATCGGGTCATCCGCCTCGAGGAATAGCGGATCTTCCATGACGTCCTGTACGGTCATGCCGGCCGACGCTTCCACACCGCTTCGAAACAGCCCGACGAGCTTCCCATCCGCGGCAACAGGTATGACCGGAGCACCGCTCAGCGACGCCACCTCGGCAACCGAAAGGAGCGGTCCGATCACGGTTGCATCTTCAGCCACCTGAAAACACCGTCTCGGTGAGCTGCGAACGACGACGATCCCGCCCGGCGCGGCCTGGATGAGACGCCGTCCTGGCCCGAAGAACTGCCGCTGGAACCATGAACCACCGGGTGCACCGAGAACGAGCAGCGTCGCGTCAGGGAGCTTCGAGACGAGTTCGCCGGCGCTCGACACGCGCTCCAGGCGACGATCCATCTTCTCAACATGCGCCCCCACGTCATAGAGATGTCTGCGACCCGCCTCATCCTCGGCGGAACTCCTCGATGCCGATACGATCGTGCCCGGAATACCCGCAGCGATCGCGATGCGCTGAGCGACCTGCCCGGCGAACAGCGAGTGTGGGCCCCCTCCGATGGCGGCGACCACCGAGGACACCCCGTCGGGATCAAACCGGTTCGACGCGACGACGTTCACGAGATCGAAGGATGTGAGCTTCCGCTGGACGATCACGTCGGCACGAGCAGCGATACACGCCCCTCGAGGATCACCCTCGGCGAACGTGGCCTCGCCATCCGAGAGCATGCGTGCGAGAGCTTCGCAGCCTTCACCCCGGGTCCACACCACCGACCAGGACGGCGCACTCCCGTCCAGTGGTGACATCAGCGAGCGAAAAAGTGCCGAAGGAGAGCACTCACGTCATCGGGTGCCTCGATCGGCGTGAGATGACCCGCCCCTGGTATGACGCTGACCGTCGCGTTGGGAATGCGCGTGGCCATTTCGACGGCAACGGTCGGCGGGGTGAGCGTATCGAGTGCCCCGACGAGCACCGCGGCCGGCACGTCGATCGTCGACAGGACTTCGGTACGGTCGCGACGGCCCGCCATCGCTTGGAGCGCGGCGATGACGGCTTGCGGCGTCGTTGCCTCGATCATCTCGGCCAAGCGCCTCTTCGCATCCCCGCCGGCCTGTGGTGCGAGAAGCGCACGTGTCATCCCCTCGACGAGCGAGCCGGTGCCTTGCTCTGCGACTTGCGCTGCCTGGGCGCTCCTGCCCTCTCGAGCCTCCGGCGTGTCCGCACCCGCCTTCGTGTCCAGCAACGCGAGCGATCGAACGACCTCGGGGTGCCGTTCCCAGAGGGCCAGCGCGACATAGCCGCCCATCGAGAGTGCAACGACATCGGCCTGCTCGTTGCCGACGAAGGCCGCGATCGAGTCTGCAACGGTCTCCATGGTGAACATTCCGAGAGGTTGAGACGAGCCGAACCCTGGAAGGTCCGGAGCGACGCAGTGCCGGATGTCCGAGAGGGCCTCGAGCTGGTCGAGCCACAACCGATGGTCCAGGGGATAGCCGTGGACGAACACCGCGAGTGGCCCGGAGCCGGACTCCTCGAAGGAAATCGATCCACGAATCTGCATAACTACACGATACTGTCCCTCCGACACCATATGGTCCCAGTCATGAGATTGCTCGCGCTGCTCCTACTCGTCGTCACATCCTCTGCCTGCACCTCCACCCCGATGGCGCCCCTCTCGGAAGCGAGAGTCACCCGTGTCATCGACGGCGACACGTTCGACGCGGGAGGGTCGCGCGTCCGGCTGATCGGTGTGAACGCTCCGGAACACGACGAGTGCTTCGGCGCCCAGGCAACCAACGAACTCGCCCGCCTCATTCAGGGAGTGACCGTGTCGCTCGAAACCGACGCACAGGTCGTTGACGGCTACGGCAGAACTCTCGCCTACGTGTATCTCGACGGACGTTCCGTGAACCTGGACCTCGTCGCCGGCGGGTTCGCCCTCGCTCAGGCATACCCTCCGAACACCCGTCACCAAGATGAGCTGAACGCGGCGATGACCACGGCGCAGGACCACCGGATCGGTATGTGGGCGGAGGATGCGTGCGGTCGCGCGACAGGCGATGTGTCCATCGGTTCGATCACCGCAAACCCGTCCGGCCCCGATGAGAACGTTCTCAACGCAGAAACGGTCACCATCGTCGCAACCACCAGCACAGATCTCACCGGATGGGTACTCCGAGACGGTTCCAGCAGCCACCGGTTTCACTTCCCTAGCGGCTTCGTTCTCGATGGCCGGGTGACGATCCACTCCGGGTGTGGAACGGATACGTCGACAGACCTCTTCTGGTGCGAGAACGGCCCAATCTGGGACAACGACGGGGATACCGCTCTGATCTACGATGAATCGGGTGCACTCGTCGATACCGTCACGTATCCTCCGGGTAAGTAAAGGAGAGGTACCCGTGGGATTCATGGATTCGCTCAAGAAGTTATTCGGCTCGGCCAAGGAGATGGCCGACGATCTCGGCGAGAAGGCCGCACCGATGGTGGGCAAGGCCAAGGAGATGGCCGACGATCTCGGCGAGAAGGCCGCACCGATGGTGGGCAAGGCCAAGGAGATGGCAGGCGATCTCGGCGAGAAGGCCGCACCGATGATGGGCAAGGCCAAGGAAGCAGCCTCAGAGGCGTTCGAGAAGGCCAAGGACGTCGCGGAGGACTTCCGCAACAGGGGCGTAGCCGAAGACGCGCCTGAGGCCGTCGAGAAGGTGACCGAAGAGCCGACCGAGGGCTAGAACCGACCCGAGAGTCTTGTGGGCGCGTCGGTGACGCGCCCACAGCCATAGTCAAACCCAGCGTTCGGCGACGGTCTTCATCTCCATGAACAGGCGCAGATAGTCGGGCCCCCCCGCTTTCGCGTTCGACCCTGACATGTTGAATCCACCGAAAGGCTGGACTCCGACCAACGCTCCGGTGATCTTCCTGTTGATGTAGAGGTTGCCGACATGGAACTCCACCCTGGCTCGTTCAATCCGATCCCGGCGCGCCGAGAACAAGCCGCCGGTCAGTCCGTAGAGGGTGCCGTTGAAGATCTCGACTGCGTGATCGAAGTCGCGGGCGCGCAGCACCGAAAGAACGGGGCCGAAGATCTCGTGCTGGGCGATGTAGTCGCTCGGTCCGACGTCGCCAAACACGGTCGGCTCGAGGTAGTAGCCGCCGTCCATGTCGATTCGACCCCCCCCAACGAGCAGCTTGGCCTCCCCTCTGCCGCGCTCGATGTCTGCCATGATCGTCGTCTGCTGTGAGTCGCTGATCACAGCGTTGACACGTGCATTGGTCTCGGCAGGGCCGACCTGCAGGGCACCGGTCCCCGCCACGACGCGTTCCAGCACCTCGTCGTACACGTCATCGACGAGGATCAACCGCGACAGCGCCGAGCACTTCTGTCCCTGAAACCCGTAGGCACTCGCCACCGCTGCGGCCGCAGCCGCGTCCACATCGGCGGTCTCGTCCACGACCATCGCATCCTTGCCGCCCATCTCCATGTACGCCCGCTTCAACCACAGCTGACCGTCGCTCACGACAGCCGCTCGCTGACCGATCCGAAGCCCCACCTCCATCGATCCGGTGAAGTTCACGAACCGAGTTCTCGGGTGATCGACGAGGAAGTCACCGATCTCAGACCCCGCACCCGGGAGGTAGTTGATGACTCCCGGTGGAAATCCCGCCTCCTCGACGGCCTCCATGAACTTGGCGGCGATCACCGGTGTTGCCGAGGCAGGCTTCACGACCACCGTGTTGCCTGCAGCGACGGGGCCTGCCGTCATTCCGGCAAGGATCGCGAGGGGGAAGTTCCACGGCGGGATCACGACGCCGGCGCCGATCGGGATGAGATGCGACTCGTTGTCCTCCCCTGGGTACGAGTACACGGGGAGTGGTTTCGACATCTCGACCGCCTGGCGCGCGTAGTACTCGCAGAAGTCGATCGCCTCGGCTACGTCGGCTTCGGCCTCGAGCCAGTTCTTCGACGCTTCGAGTGTCTCCCAGGCAGACAGTTCGTACTTGCGCGACCGCAAGATCGCTGCGAGCTTGATGAGGTGTCTGGCCCGTGCCGCTCCGTCCAGGCGCGACCACGAAGCGAACGCGGCCCACGCGGCGTCCAGCGCTCGCCCGGCGGCGTCCTGATCGGCCAGCGAGACAGTCCCGACGATCTCGGCGGGTTTCGCAGGGTTCAGGCTCTCGAGATCTCGGCTCGTCGTCACCTCCTCGCCGCCGATGACCAGAGGATGGTGAGTGAATCTCTCCCTGACCGTCGACAGTGCGGCGCGATAGGCGTCGGCATTTACCGGGTCGGAGAAGTCGGAGTACGGTTCGTTCACGTACGGCTCGAACAATGTTCCTCCTTGTGCGCATACCCAGACTAGAAGAGGCGGGCGCTGCCCGGTTCGCTTCGCTCGCAGTCATCAGTCATCAGTCATCAGTAAGAACGCTGCCCCAGACAACCCGTAGGGCGACCCTCCCACCGAGAACCGAAAACCCATAACCGACAACCACGGCGAGCGAAGCTCGCCTGTTGTAGGTTGTCGACGATGCAGGATCCGATGGATGTTTTGGCGGACGCCTTCCGCAGGGAGTGGGCCGACCCCCTCGCCTCGGCTGTCGCCGTTGTGTCGGCGCTTCGATCGCTCGCCGACTCGGACTGGTCGAACGCGCTCCCCCGGATTCAACGCTTCCGCAAGGAGCGTGCCGATAGCGCCCTCCTCCTCGCCGTGACAGATCCCGCCGTTGACCCGGACATCGGTCGGGTCCTGTCCGGTCTCGAAGCCGTCGACCGTGCTCTCCACGATACGAGGTGGATCCGGGTCCTCGCCTCACGGTTGGCGGAACGGCAGTCGATCGGGGTACCGTCGCTCGGAGACTCGACGCTTGCGGTTCTGGAACTCGTCGTGACCGAACGAGAGCACGATCTCGTGACCGACATGGTCGCTGTAGCGAGAGGGTTGGGCTATCTCGATTCGAACGTCCTTCTCGGCCCACCAGAGGCGTCAGACGTGGTCTTGGTTCCCGCCGCTGCGAGATTCGGCGACAGGGTCTGGACCACGGCGCGCATCGCCGGCATCGCCGAGCGTGCGCTGGCCCGATCGACCCCGGTCCTTCCCGTCTTGCATCCCCTCAACATGCTTTCTCCGCTGGCCCGGCGTGTGTACCGCCCGGCACACACGCTCATCGACGTCGATCTAGGTCAGAGGCGTTCGACCACATAGTCGACACAGGCGATGAGTCGCTGGACGTCCTCCCGGTCGGTCGACGGCCATACACCGATTCGCAGCTGGTTCCTGCCGAGCTTCCGATACGACTCGGTATCGACGATCCCGTTCTCCCTGAGTGCAGCCGACACTTCCGCCGCGTCGACGGTCAGGTCGATGGTCACCGTGACAGGAGAGCGCATCGCAGGATTCACGACAAAAGGCGAGGCGTAGTCGCGCTGCTCGGCCCATTCGTAGAGCATCGAGGACATGCCACGACAGTGGCGCCCTGCCCACTCCATTCCACCGTTGGAGAGAATCCATTCGATTTGCCGTTCGAGGAGGAACAGGGTGACGAGCGATGGTGTGTTGAGGGTCTGATCTCGACGCGAGTTCACAACTGCATCGCTGAGGCTCAGGAACGCGGGGATGTGTCTGTCCGATGCCGCGATCTGCTCGATCCGCTCTACGGCAGCCGGCGAGAGCAACGCGACCCACAACCCCCCATCTGCACCAAACGCCTTCTGTGTTGAGAAGTAGTAGACGTCGACGGCGGCAGCATCGAAACGAAGTGCACCGGCTGCCGAGGTTCCGTCGACCACGACGATTCCGGGTGCCGGTCGGTTGAGTTCCATCGCGACTCCGGTCGACGTTTCGTTGTGCGTGAGTGCGTACGCGTCGATGTCCTCGGAGGCTCGTGGCATCGGGTGCGTTCCTGGGACCGATTCGATCACATCAGGAGCTTCGAGGTGTGGGGTCGATGCGACGACCGATGCGAACCGTGAACTGAACGCCCCGAAGGAGAGGTGCTGGCTACGTCGTTCGATCAGCCCGAACGCCGCCATGTCCCAGAATGCGGTCGCCCCACCGTTGCCCAGCGCGACTTCGTAGCCGTCTGGGGCAGTCAGCAGTTCCACGAGACCGGCTCGGATCCGGTGCACGACGTCCTTGATCGGCTGTTGACGATGCGATGTCCCGACGGCCGGCCACGACGCCAGCGCATCGAGCCACTCTGTCCGTACCTTCGTTGGCCCGGATCCGAAACGGCCGTCCTTTGGGAGAAGCCCGGCTGGGATGCTGATCTTCGATTCCACGATCACTAAGGTCTCTCGGAGTCGACCAACCTAATGGATCATGGCCAGGATCTCGCAACGAATCGCCTCGATTTCCGAGTCGCCGACGCTCGCCGTGACGGCGAAGGCGAGGGCGTTGAGAGTCGCCGGCCACGACGTGATCGGCTTTGGTGCAGGCGAGCCCGACTTCGCGACCCCTTCGTACATCGTCGCTGCGGCAGCCGAAGCATGCGCGAATCCCACCTACCACAAGTACTCGGCCGCGTCAGGGCTACCGGAGCTCAAAGAGGAGGTTGCGGCGAAGACCACCCGCGACGCCGGATTCACGGTCGGGGCCGGCCAGGTGCTGGTTACCAACGGCGGGAAACACGCAGTCTTCGCGGCGATGGCAACGCTCATCGACATCGGTGACGAAGTGCTTCTCCCCGCGCCCTACTGGGTCACCTACCCGGAGGCTATCCGATTGGCCGGCGGAGTCCCGGTCGTGGTGCAGGCCGGCGTCGAGGACGACTTCCGAGTATCTGTCGAGGCACTCGATGCGGCGTGGACGCCGCGCACCAAGCTCCTCGTGTTCGTGTCGCCGTCAAATCCGAGTGGTGCCGTCTACTCGCGAGACGAAGTGGAGGCGATCGGCCGGTGGGCCGTCGAACGCAATGTCTGGGTGCTCACCGACGACATCTACGAGTACCTCGTGTACGGCGACGCCGAGTACGTCTCGATGCCGGGGATCGTTCCCGAACTGCGGAACAGTGCGGTGATCGTCAACGGGGTCGCCAAGTCGTACGCAATGACCGGATGGAGGGTCGGCTGGATGGTAGGTCCAGCAGATGTCATCAAGGCTGCATCGAACCTCCAGTCACACTCGACTTCGAACGTCAACAACGTCGCTCAGATCGCCGCTCTCACCGCGCTGAGAGGCGGAATGGAGACGGTGGAGTCGATGAGGGCGGCGTTCGACAGACGACGACAAACCATGTACCGAATGCTCAGCGAGATCGAAGGCGTTCGAGTCTCCGAGCCACACGGGGCGTTCTATGCGTTCCCCTCGCTGGAGGCTTTCCTGAACAAACCCCTTCGAGGATCGGTCGCGACGTCCACATCCGAACTCGCCGAACTCATCCTCGAGAAGGCCTTGGTGGCATTCGTTCCAGGCGAAGCATTCGGCGCACCTGGATACGCGAGGTTTTCGTATGCCTTGGCCGACGACCAGCTCGAGGAGGGCATGCGCCGACTGGCGGCGTTCCTCAACGGCTGAAGCCCGTACCGACGGGTATACACTCGCCGCGGAGGAGTGTGGTGTGTCAACGGCCAAAGCCATGCTGTTGGTTGAGCCGCAGCGTTTCACGGCAACGACATTCGCGTTGCAGCCCGTCGAAACCGGCGGCTGGCTCGCGATCGAAGCGACCGGTGTCACCGGCTCGGATGTCCAGGTGTGGCAGGGAACGAACCGATACATCCGATACCCACTGATCCCCGGCCACGAAGTGGTTGGACGGGTTGCATCCCTGGTGGACGACTCGTTCGACATCCCGATCGGCACACGCGTGATTGTCGAGTCCTCCATCCGCTGTGGCGCATGCCGCCGATGCCTCGGACACCTTCACTCGTGCTCGTTCCGCAGACCGATCAACGCATATGGCCGCCTGCCATCGACGGAACCCCCCGGCCTCTGGGGAGGCTTCGCCGAGTACCTCTACCTGGATCCCGGGGCGCGACTTCATCCGATCAGCGACGATATCGAGGCGCCAGTGGCCACGTTCGGCCACGCGCTGGCCGACGCGTTCACGTGGACGGTCGAGATCTCGGCTCTTCGCACCGGGGACTCGGTTCTGATCCTCGGACCGGGACCGCGAGGTCTGGCGGCGGTCATCGCCGCCAAGGAGGCGGGAGCAGGCTGGATCGGGGTGAGCGGTCTCACGGAGAATCGAGACCGGCTCGAACTCGCCAGACGACTCGGTGCCGACATGGTCGTTGACGCCCGCAAGGACGATGTCGCCGGCGCCGTCGCCGACAGCCTCGGCGCCCGGCCGGAGGTCGTGCTGGACGTGACCAAGGACGACCCCGAGGCCATACACACGGCACTGGATCTCGTACGGGCAGGGGGAACCGTCGTCGTCGCGTCCCTGAAGGGAGTACGGGCTGTCAACCAGCTGTTCTCCGACCTGATCGTCTTGAAAGAGATCACGATTCGTGGAGGGTTCGGGGCGAGTAGCGCCGGGTACCACTGGGCGGCCCGCCATTTGGAGACCGATCCGAGACTCGACGACCTGGTGAGTCACGAGTTTCCGCTGGATGAAGCCGAACGAGCTGTGGAGGCAGCGGCTGGACTCCTCGGACACGAGGAACTGATTTCCGTCGCGGTGACCTTCTGAGCCAACTGCCTCCGGCTACAGTCGCCCTTCATGGACCCTTGGATCCCGTCACGACGAAGTACCGGCTCATGGGTCCTGTATGACCTGGCGAACACGGTGTTCGCGCTGGCGGTCGGCGGCCGCTATTTCTCCGTGTGGGTGGTGCAGGAGCAAGGGGGCACCGATGCCCTCTTCGGATATGCGACGGCGCTCGCAATGGCGATCGTGATCGTGCTGGCACCGTGGGTCGGCACCCGCTCCGACCGGGCTGGAACACGGCGCCCGGCGCTCATCGTGACGACGCTGGCGACGGTCGCAGCGACGGCGCTCCTCACCATATGGGGCTTGTACCCATCACTCGCGCTCTACATCGTGGGTCAAATCGGGTTCACGCTGGGCAGCGTCGTCTACGACGCGATGCTCCCCGATGTCAGTACCGAGATGAACCGAGGCTTCGTGTCCGGGCTCGGCGTGGGTGTTGGCTATCTCGGGTCGTTTCTCGCGATCGGGACCGGCCTCATCATGTTGGATCGCTACGGGTACGGGCCGCTGTTTCGGGTACTCGCTCTCATGTTTCTCGTCTTCGCATTGCCGGCGTTCGTCTTCGTCGAGGAGCGCCCACGACCCCGACGGCCGGGGCGACCGCCACGCCTCATCGAAGCGCTCGCGCACCTTGCAAGCTCGTGGCGTCGAGCTCGACGTTATCCGGGCGTGGCGCGGTTTCTCATCGGGCGGTTCCTGTACGCGGATGGTGCGAACACGGCGTTTCTGTTCGTGGCGATCTTCGCCGTCACCGAGATGGGATTCAGCGACCGTCAGACCGACGTGCTCGCGCTCTCGGCGATTGTGTCGGCAGTCATCGCCTCGTTCATCGTCGGGAAGGTTGTCGATCGGGTCGGGCCACGCAAGGCGCTTCACTCTGCGCTGTACCTGTGGAGCGCCGCAGTGGTGGTCGCAGTTGTCGCCGCCTTGTCCGATCGCGGAGGTCTCGGATGGTTCGTCGGAGTCCTCGGCGGGGCGGCCGCGGGAGCCACCTGGACGTCGGACCGCGTGTACATGGCGAGGATCTCACCTTCCGAGCACTACGGCGAGTTCTATGGCCTCTACGCGACCGTCGGTAGGTTCGCCACGCTTCTCGGACCGCTCGTCTGGGCTCTCATCACCGACGTACTCAAGTGGGGACGCGTCGCTGCGATTGCGTCGTTGCTGTTGTTCTTCGGCGCGGCACGCATCGTTCTCGCGGGAGTGACGGACGCTCCGATTCCTTTGGAGTCGGAGTGAGTCGTCAGTCTTCAGTCGCCAGCTGTGAGCTGTGAGGCAGCGATCTTCGATCGCTACCTCTCTACGAGAGTGTCCGTGGCGAGCTCGTAGTTGAGCACCTCCTCGACCGCGTACGGATCGGGAAGATCCTCGACCACGGCATTCTGCCGGGCGAGGCGTCTACCCAGCTCGGCGAACCAGAGATCGTTCGGAAGCGGCCACGGCCACTTGTGGAGTCCACTCCGGGCACCAACCACGGCTCCCACGAGTGGAGCGACCCATTCCGCATGCGAGACGACGCCTGCCGCGTTTCGCACCACGACCGACGCTTCTTCGAACGCCCGCGATGCGAGCGCTACGACCATCGCTACGACTTCGACTTCGGTGTCGTTCGCCCCCCACGACAGCACCTCGACGGACACGTCCTTGGCGCTGCCCACAATGAGCTCGGTAGTGCGATCGAGCATCGCTGGGATGGGCGTTGACACATCGAGCGTCCTCTCGGCTCGTTGAGCGACCTCGATGGCGCCGTTCACCAGGTCTCGGCCCGACTGGCCATAGCCTGCCGCTGCGACCATTCCCGCGACGACGCTTCCGACAATCGACGACTCGGGCCGGGTGTGCGTTGCGCGGACCGCCTCGATAGCACCTTCGATCAATGCCTGAGGTTCCTTTCTGAACCAGACGCCTATCGGCACGGCCCTGATCGCCGCACCGGGGTTCAAGAACGGCATCGGTGTAGGCGGCGACAGCTTCGCTTCGTCGATGTACGCCGCGAGCCACGGCGACGGCGATCGATAGACACTCGCACGCCCGTCTGACGGGTACGCGAATTCGAGCAGATGCGTTGCGATGGCCTCCCCTTGGATAGGTTGAGATCGGAGGAGGTGGTAGGCGGTGAACACCATCTGTTGCACCGTGGCCCCGTACGCCCGACGGGTGCCCGACACCAACATCTCCCCGGCTGCCGCTCCGAGCAGCGCCCCCTCGCCGCCTGCTTCATAGGTGGCGGCGTGCCGTGAACCGTTCATAGCTGGAGGTATCGGAGCGAGTGATCCGATCCTTGAGGACCAGCGGTAGCCTTGCGGGATGCGTTCGCTGCTGTTGATCGCGAATCCCGCCGCCTCTCGCTTCACCGGTGGCCTGCACCGTACGGTGGTAGCACGTCTGTCCCGCGCCTACGAGGTTGAGACGGCATGGCCGACGAGTGCAGGCGGCGTCGAGGCTCGGGCGCTGCAAGCGGCTCATGAGGGGACCAACATCGTGGTCGCAATGGGCGGCGACGGGGTCGTCCACCATGTCGTCAACGGAATCGTCGGTACGGAGACGACGCTCGGAATCATCCCGGCCGGCACGACGAACGTGCTTGCACGCATCCTGGGTATCCCGGCGAGGCCGGCGAAGGCGGCATCCTACCTGGCATCTCAACCGCCTGCCGTTCGCACGGCGCTCGCCCGGATCTCCGTCGAGACCGCGAACAGCATGACGGTTCGGTACGCCACATTCGCCACGGGTCTCGGCTTCGACGCCGAGGTCGTCCGTCTGTCCAATCTGGAACCATATCGCAAGTATCGGTTCGGCAGTGTCCACTACGCCCGGTCGGCCGCCTCGGTCGTGTTGTCACGCGACGGCAGACCAGCGCCAACGATGCGAGTCCAGGCGGGAGAGCGGTCGGCGGACGCCGCGGCGGTGTTGATTCAGATCCACGACCCCTATACGTATTTCGGACGCCTCCGTCTGAGGGTTTCGACGGCACCACACGAAGGCCTGGCCGTCCTTCTGATCGAGCGTCTCTCGTTCACGAACATGCCACGGATCCTCGCCGCGGCGGTGACAGGTCGGGATCTCTCCTCGATCGGGGGAGTAGATGTGTGGCCAGACGTCCCCGAAGTCGAAGTGTGGTCGGATCCCCCGTCACCCCTCCAGGCGGACGGCGAGTCTCTCGGTAGTCCGGGAGTGGTGCGATTCTCCGCTCTGCCACACGGATTGAGGGTGGTCGCACCGATCGGCGATTGAGTCAGGCGAGTTCCGGAGCGACGGGCTGTTCGATCGTGAGGTCCGGTATGTCGTCGATGGCCAGGATGCCGACATCCGAAACGATTGCAGTGAACTGATCCAGTTCGACGACTTCTGAGAGAGATCGGCGCCAACTCAGCTGGGATGTGAGACGGAACAGACCGACCGGGAGGATCTTGTCACGACCGGCGGTCAGGTATCGGTCGACCCCGGCGATCATCGCTGCAGAGGCGAGCCGGCGTATGCCGGCCTTCGTGACAGCTCTGTGAGGTCCAATGGCATCGGCGCCAGACAACACCAGGTCGACCCCAGGCAGGAACTCAACGGCGGAATCGTCGTCGAGCACTTCTACGTCGAAGCCGGCGATGGTGAGTTCCGCCGCCATCTCGAGGCCCTCGCCACCGGGCATCGCCTCGGTGCAACACACCTGGAACGATGTGTGCTCCTTCGCGGCGTCGAGGACCGCCCTCACCGAACGGGAGACACCGTGGACCAGAACGGTCATCCCTTCCCCGATCAGGCTCGCGCCTTCGGAACCGATCTTCGCCGTCGACGCGCTGAGCCGTTCGGCGAACTCACGTGCGACGTCGACAACACGCTCAGGGCCTTCTCCTAGTGCGAGGTAGATCTGGTTGCAGAGCGCCAGGACCGGCGCCCGGACCGCTTGGCGGTCGACGAGTAGCTCGATGGCATCCTCGATCGCCTCCGGATACGACTCCGGAGCGTACGCGGCGACGCTCGAAGCGAGCTGTTCGAGAGCGGCTGCAGCTTCTGCACCGACGGCTGCCGCGCTCGAGACGGCGTTGAGCGATACCGCTGTCACACGGCGCCATGCCTGCCACTCCCGCCATTCCGTCATGATCCCTCCGGATCCGACGAACTGTAGCGGCTATGCGGGGGGCGCAGCCATGGGAGGCGGCGGCATGTGGACGGTCACTTGCGGGAACGGAATCACGATGCCTTCGCTATCGAATCGCTTCTTGATCCGCCGCAGCGCCTCTCTTCGCATCGCCCATCGATCCTGCGGTCCGACCACCATCAGAGCCCGTAGAGAAACCGCCGAGTCACCCAGCTCCTCGACGCCCAGCATCTGAGGTGGCTCCAGGATCTCGGTCGGATGGTCTTCGGCCATTGCCGAGAGCTCGTCTCCCATCACTTGGATAGCGCGATCGACATCGCTGGAGTATGAGATGCCGACGGTGACCACGACGCGCGCAAACAGGCTCGTGTAGTTCGAGGCGACAGTGATCGTGCCGTTGGGGATGAAGTGCACGTAGCCGTCCAGATCGCGCAGAACCGTGACTCTGAGCCGCATCTCCTGAACGGAGCCGGCGACCCCCGCGATCTTCACAACGTCACCGATCGCGAACTGATTCTCGACCAAGATGAGAAACCCCGCGATGACATCCTTGACGACGCTCTGAGCGCCGAAGCCGACAGCCACGCCGACAGCCGAACCGATGGCGATGAAGGAACCGATCGGAATGTCCCAGATATTCATGACCGTCAGTACGACGACGATGCCGACGACGACCAGCATCACCCTGCGGATCCCTCCCCACAGCGTTGTGGCTCGCTGCCGTCGCTCGGTGTCCGGGATGCTGTCGCCGATCCCGATCTTCTCTACCCAATGCGCAACCGAGCGGTTCACGATCAGCCAACCTGCGACCGTTCCGAGAAGAACGATGCCGGTGACGATGAGTTGGTGGATGATTTCGGGACTCATTGTGGTCAGGCTAGACGGTGGGTACGGCCGCCTCCAGCTTGGCGGCTTCGATCGACAGCTCCGTCAACAGGCCGACGAGTTCTGCCCTGTCCCTGATCGCCGTGCGGAGTTCGACCCCGAATCGACGATCGACTTGCGAGCCGACCGACGCGACGACGGTCTCCCGGTACGCGATGGCGGATCTCCTTCCGGCCCTGGTCCCGCCGGACATGACGAGGCGAACCAACCCCGCGCCGACCAGCACTGCGGCGAGACCCACGATGATGGGCCATGGCCACGTGCCCCTCTCGAGCGTGGCGGGCCTTGCCCATGCCCACACGATCGACCCTACGACGGTTGCGACCATGAGCCACTCCGCCATCGCGGCGACCTTCCACCATGCAGAAGGGATCACGGCCGGTGGAGCCGCGAGTTTCGTACCTTCGAGCGACCTCCTCACTTGACGTGAGACGTCCGCCGGCCCGAAGATCGCGCGGAGCCGCGCCCCGAAGAAGCCCCCCGACTCGAACGCCAGGTCGGTCACGAGGGTGTCGATTTCGCCGGAGGCTGCTTGGATGGCGGCATCCTGTCGCCCGTGGGGCTCCGCTCGGTCCTGTTCCCTCGCACGAACGAACAATGCTGCGGGGCTCGACCGAACTGCGAGCCTGCGCCCCACTCGTTCGATGATGGCGATCTCAGGCGGACCGGCAACGACGTCGGCGAGCAACCCGGCCGAGGTGTCGCGGGTGAGCATCCATCGACGATCGAAGTCCAGCCCGTCGCGCACCCCGACCACTGACCCGATCCCTTCGACGGCAGTCGACAGGTCGTGTGCGAGCTTCCCAAGGACGAGCTGCTTCGCGAGGAGGCGATCATCGATGAACCGTCGGAGTCTGTCGATGCCGGCGGTGCGACCCTCGGCGGCAACCGTCGCGAACAGCTCGGCGTCAGGAATGCCGTCCTCGGCGAGGCGAGTGAGTAGATCGGCGCTCACCAGATCGAGCTCCCCAGGGCCGAACAGGTCGATCTGGTTGAGGACGAACAGAAACCGGTCGCGGTGATCCGAGAGTGGCCGCAGGTAGCCCTCGTGTACGGCTCGATCGGCGTACTTCTGCGGATCGAACACCCACACGATCGCGTCGACCAGTGGGACGAGTCGTTCGACCACTTCCCGATGTCCCAGGTCGATCGAGTCGAAATCGGGCAGGTCGATGATCGCGACGTCGATCCGTCCTGAGTGCCCAATCCGCTCGTCGATCCCGAACGAGTCGAGGAGCCGGGTCAAGCCGGGCTCCGGTGTCGCCGGCATCCACACCCTGGGACGATCGGTCGTCGGCCGGATCGTGCCGGTGGGTACGACGTGCGTGCCGGCGATCGCGTTCAGGAGGCTGGACTTGCCGACGCCGGTTCCGCCGGCCAGCGCGATAACGACCGTCTCACCGAGGAACCCCAGCCGTGACCTCGTCTGCGTGGACAGGCGCGCGTAGGTTTCGAGCCGGTCATCGCCTGTGAGGTCCCGAGCCTTGGCCACGACCATGTCGAGCGTGTCGAGTGCCTTGCCTGGATCAGGTGCCATAGAACCTCTCCGCGGCATCACGAACGGCTGTGGTGGCGGTCTCGAGTTCGACGGGTGAATCCGAGCCGAGCGTGACCACCCTCTCTGTGAATCGGCTGGACTCGTGATCGAAGACGGTCTGGAGGCGGGCGAGCAGCGCGTCGCGGGCACCCGAGACCATCGACCTGACCTCCGCCGTCCCGAACACCTGCTCGAGGAGCTTCTGCTGAAGCGCTGCCGCCCCGGCGGCGACACCCAGCTCACCGCCGGTGAGCCCACCTGTCTGTGAGAAGATCGCGACGATCGCAACGACTGCCGCCGCGTTCACCCCGAGCGAGCCTATTTGTGCCCTACGTTTTCTATCGCTGCCCTGTTCTGAGACGAGTGTCCCGACGTCGATGACCCACTCGTCCATCATCTCCTCGAGTCGGCGTTCGAGGCCGGGGGTTGAACGCCACAACCTCCCTTCCTCGAGAAGCGCCCTGCCGGCGTGATCGAGTTCCCAAGAGTCTGCGGCCCGTGCGGCTGCCGCATCGAGATGCCGTTCGACTTCCATAGCAAGCGCCCTGCGTGCATCAGGGTCCACCGGGGAGGGTCTGTCCGTGAACATCCGGCCCAGATTGCCGAGACGATCGCCGACCGCCTTGAGGAACCTGCCGGTACCGAGGAACTTCTGCCATCGTGCAGCCACCTCGGCTCTGATGAGTGTTCCGTCTTTCAACGAACGGGCGACTTCTGCGTATTGGTCTGTGTACGCATTCCTCGCGATGTCGGCCAAGGCTCGTGCCTCGCCTGCGTCGCGCCTGACTTCCTTGGCGAGCTGCTGACATCGCGTCACGGCATCGTCGATCGTTCCACGTGTCGCGTCGATCAGGACTCGGTGACGGTCGACAGGATCGGCGAGTCGCTCCAGCGCGTCCTTGATCAAGGCGACCGTAGATGCCGGCAGCCGGCCATCGATGACCTCCTGCTCTCCTATCTCGATGAGTGTCACGTCACCGCGCGAAACCCCTCGCTCGGCGAGGTGACGCTGGTAGTCGCTCACGATGCCGTCCCTGCCATCGGCCGGCAATCGGTTGATCACGAACATCGTCGGCACTCCACGCCGCGTCGCCTGTTCGAGGAACTCCCATGGAACCGCATCGGCGTACCGTTGCGCGCTGGTCACGAACACGCACAGATCGGCCACCGCCAGGAGATCCTCGGCGATCTCCCGATGCTCGGTCACGACGGAGTCGAAGTCCGGCGCGTCGACCAGGGTGACTCCGCGAAGGATGAGTTCCTCGTCTCCGACGATGGTCGGCTCGACAGCGCCGAAGAACCCGGTCCTGTAGGCGTCTGCTCGATCGACGTGGCACCACACCACCGGCGCTGTCGTCGTCGGTCGAATTGCACCCGTCGGTGTGATCTTCTTCCCTGCCAGAGTGTTTACGAGCGTCGACTTGCCGCTCCCCGTCGAGCCGACGACGACAGCAACCACATCTCCATCGAGATCACCCAGTCGGGGAATCAGATACCCGCGAATGCTTCGAGTCAGCTCGTCCCTCAGCTCCAGACGGTAGGAACGACTCTCGGACGGGAGGTCGAAGCGTAACCCCTCGACCTGCTCCGCCAGTGCGTCGAGCGACGCGCGCAGCCGTGCCACCGGTGAGATCAGGTGTTCCACTGTGGAATTGTCCCACATGAACCCGTCACGTCCGGCCGAACACGACCTCCACGAGTCCTCCCCCGTCCACGGCTCGACCGATTGTCAAGGTCCCGCCGGTGGACTCGGCCGTCCGGCGAACGATGTCGAGACCGAGACCCGTCGATCCGGTACTGGACTGACCACGACGCGGCGATCCGTCGGCGAAACCTGGACCTGAGTCATCGACCAGCAGATGTACGTTCCCATCTCTCGCGTGGATCCGCACCCGGAACCCCACTCCTTCGGGCGTGTGAGCAAGGACGTTGCCGAGCAACGCGTCGACCATCGCCGCGGCATCTTCCCGGGCTACATGAACCATGTACGGACCTCCCCGAACGTCAGCCGACCATTCCCTCCCCTGATCGTCGGCGAGTGCACCCCAGAACGAAACCCTCTCATCGACGACGGTGCCGAGATCGGTCAGCACACCAATGCCCTCTCGCACCGGCCGACGAGCCTGTCGAATCACGTAGTCGACCGTGCGTTCCAGTTCGTCGAGCGCGTCGGTGAGACGGTCCGTGCGTTCGGGCATCGACTCGATCTCCAACCTGAGCGCGGTGAGGGGCGTCCGGAGCCGGTGCGATAGATCGGCGGCGTTGCGCCGTTCCTCCTCGAGAAGGTCGCCGACCCTGCCGGCGAGCCGGTTGAACGCCTCTCCGACCTCGACGACTTCCGGCGGACCGTCAGGGCTCACTCGCACCGAGAGGTCACCCTCGCCGAGCAGGTGCGCAGCGTTCGAAAGATCCTGCACGGGGTACACGACAGAACGTGCGAGGCGGTCGGCGACAAGCGCGGAGAGGGCTACGAGGGCGATTCCCAACGACCCGAGGATCAACCACGATGACCCCACGTTGCGCGTGAGGAGGTCTTTGGCGACGAACACCCGAACGACGGCCGTCCCCAACGTCTCGTTCAGAGCTACCGGCACCCAGATCGCCTCACCACCGTCGACCGGCTGTCGGAAGGCCTCACCCTCGACCGCCCGCCGGTACCCGGCGTCAAGCGAGACAGGTGCCCCCACAACGGTTCCATCCGGAAGAATGATCGACAGGAGCCCGCCTCCCGACAGCTCGCCGGTGCCCACCACCGACGCAACGTCGTCGGAATCTCCGCCGACGATGTACGGGCTGAGGGTCTGCGCAAAGATCTGTGCGTCGCGCTCGGCAGCAACCAAGACCCGATCGCGGGCAAGGGTCTTGACCATTCCAGCGAGTGGGATGAGGAAGGCAAGCACCACCATCGCCGTGACGGCGGCGGAGACCACGGCGAGCCTTCTTCTCACGGCGCCACCAGCTTGACGCCAACTCCCCGCACCGTGTGCAGATACTTCGGCTGGGCTGCCGTTTCGCCGAGCTTCTTCCTCAACCAGGACAGGTGTACGTCGACGGTCTTGTCCGCTCCCCCGTACGGCTGACGCCACACCTCCGCAAGCAGCTCTCGCTTGCTGATCACCGTGCCGGGCCGCGTCGCGAGATAGGCGAGCAGATCGAATTCCTTCCTGCTCAACGACACCGCACTCCCCGCGAGCGACACCTCCCTCGATGTTGTGTCGATCACCAGATCGCCCACTTCGATGACCTTGTCATCGTCGCTCGTCATGCCGCGGCGGAGCACCGCACGGATTCTCGCATCGAGGTGCCGTGCCGAGAACGGCTTGACCACGTAGTCGTCGGCGCCGGTGTCGAGCAGCCGCACGATCTCATGCTCGTCGTCGCGGGCGGTCGCGACGATCACGGGTGTGGACGTCACCGCCCGAATCATCTTGAGGAGTTCGGCACCGTCGATGTCGGGCAGCCCGAGATCGAGGATCACCACGTCGCGGTTCCGCGACAACGTCGCCTCGAGACCCGCCATGCCCGCCCCAACCGATTCGACATCGTGTCCCCTGTCGGCAAGGAGCGCGGAGAGCGTCTGACGGATTCGAACATCATCCTCGATGATCAGCACGGATGCCACGAACGCAAACCCTATCTTCGATTGACCGAATGCACAGCCCGCTTAGTGCATCCTTAACCTCTCCTTACCGCCCGGATGCTCCGTACCCGACCAGACTGCCATCGTGAATACTCGACGGCTCGGCTTGTTCGCCGCCTGGCTCATGGGCACCGTTCTGGCGGTGGCGCTGGCCAGTCAAGCAGTTGCACTCGTCAGGGACCAAGTCACCGACAGGCCATCCCGCGCTGCAGTTCCGGCCCAGACGAACTCCTCCCAGGAGCCGACCACCAGCCTCCCGACCTTCACGTCGACCACCGAGGGCGGAGCCGACACGACCACCACGACGGCATCGATGGACACAACGACCACACAGCCGGCCCAGGTCACCACCACGACCACAACAGGGACTGAACGATATGACCTCGATGGAGGGTGGGTGAAGGTCGCGTGCGATGGGGACAGGATCGTGTTCAAGTCCGCCGCACCACGGGCCGGCTATCAGGTCGTGCAGCATGAGGTGAGCGACTCGGCCGTGGAGATCACGTTCGAGAGTGAAGAGCACACGTCGACGTTCCACGCAACGTGCGAGCGCGGGACGATCGTTGCGTCGACCGACGATGGACATGGCGATCACGGCAAAGACGACTGACTGTCACAGCGACGTGGCGGACCGACCTTCGTCGCACGTCGGGAGGAGACCGCAGTAGCGGCACCACGGACCGCCAACCCGTTCGATTCCCCGCTTCTCGCGCCAGGCGGCTCGCAAGGAGTCGACCATGTCGGCCACCTGTCGTGCCGTGTCCTTCACGGTTGCCGGCTCCGGTTGGGACATGTGACGCTCACCTGTGCGTATCGATACCGCCTCGACCGCGCCGGGCAGACTCCCCCGATCGAGCGACCACAGCAGCGCGTAGAAGCCGAGCTGGTCGTCGACATCACCCACGTCACCGGTCTTCCAGTCGACCAATCGGACACCCGCGGGATCGGTGAACACCGCGTCGACCTTTCCGTGCAGTGTGACCCCTTCAACAGGGATCGCCTCCAGCGGCACCTCCGCTCCCTCGAACCCGTCGGTGGGAAACTGCCGGAAACGGTCGTAGAGCGCCCCGACCTCTCCGATCACCCTGTCGAGGTCCGATGGCTTGATTCCGAGAGGACCCATCTTGTGATTCAGGTTCGAGGCGCCGATCTCTTCCCGGCAGACATGCGCTATCTCTTCGGGGGGAATGGGGCCCGACGTGAGGTGTCGCGCAAACAGCTGATGGGCCAAGCCGCCCTTGAAGCCTGCGATCGTGTCGGGGCCCCACACCTGTTCGAGCCGCGACTTCGCGTAATCCGGGCACTCCCGGTACGCGACGAACGTCGAGGCGGACACGCGGATGTCGTCGCCAGGCTGGACGTCGGGGAACACGATCACGCTCGAATGGTAGGGCTGTCCTGACGCGGAGATCGGCTATCCTGCGGGCGTCCAGGTTCGATCATGTCACGCACGTCTCGCATCACCATCGTCTCTTTGGGTGCGCTCGCCACCCTGCTTCTGGTCGTCCTGGCTGCGTTTGGAGTCGACAGGGCCCTCCACTATGGCAAGGTCCTCCACAACGTCTATGTGGCGTCGGTCGACCTCTCGGGCGCCGATGAGCCCGCTGCACGGCTGAGGCTGCTCAGCTTCGAGGACTCCCTCGCATCAGCACGTGCAGTCCTCGAGGTGGGTGACACGACCCAGCAACTCGATCCGGATGCGGTCGGTTTTGCACTCGAACGCTCAGACATGGCCAGACAGGCGCTCGCCGCCGGAAGGAACGGTTCCATCGTCGACCAATTCGGTTGGTGGCTCGGCCACCTCGTGAGCAAGGAGCAGATCCCGCTCGAGGGAACGCTCGACGCAGCAGCGCTCAGCGATGTGTTCGACTACTGGGACGAGTCGGCATTCTCGGATCACGCCTTCAACGGAGCCGTCGAAGTCGAAGATGGAAAGGCGGTCGGACGCTACCCACACGATGGCGTCGGAATCGACCGAGCGGCCGCTTCGAACCTCATCCTCGAAACCATGCTCGATCCGGCCCATCCCACCGTGACCCTCCCGGAGACGGACATCACACCAGAACTCACGGACGCCGACATCGACGCCGCGGTAGCCGAAGCCCAAGGCATGATCGGATCACCCATCGCCCTGTCTCGCACGAACCCGGATCTGTCGGTGGTGTTCACATCCAAACAGCTCGCGTCTGCTCTCACGAGCAAGGTCGTCCACGACTCCCCGCCTCACATCGAGCTGTCATTCGATCCCGAGGTGGTCGCTGAGATTCTTGCGCCCGAAAGCGCCGGCCTTGGGGTCGCCCCGCAGGATGCCGCGTATGAGGTGGCCGAGGACGGCACGGTGCGGATCACCCCCAGTCACCCCGGTGAGATCGTCGACCCGACCGCCACCACCGGTGCCCTGCTCATCGCATCCCAGACTCCGAATCGCTCCGGCATCCTCCCGTATGAGAACGATGCCCAGCCCGAGTTCACGACCGAGGATGCAGAGGCTCTGGACATCAAGCACCTCGTGTCCCAATTCACGACCTACTACTCCTGCTGCCAGAACAGGGTGACGAACATCCACCTGATGGCCGACATCATCGACGGCGCGATCGTCCTCCCCGGGGAGGAGTTCTCGGTCAACGCGTATGTCGGCGAACGCGACACCGCCCGTGGATTCCTGCCGGACCACACGATCATCGAAGGGGAGATGGTCGACACGATCGGCGGCGGCGTGAGCCAGTTCGCGACGACGTTCTACAACGCGGTGTTCTACGGCGGATATGAGGACGTCACACACAAGCCCCACAGCTACTACTTCACCCGCTACCCGGAGGGCCATGAAGCAACGATCTCGTGGCCGGCACCGAACCTCATCTTCCGAAACGATTCCGACGCGGCGATCCTCATCAAGACCTCCTACACCGACACCTCGCTGACCGTCAGTTTCTACGGCGACAACGGTGGAAGGACCGTTGTCGGCGAGCAGAAAGGCGGCAAGACCTACGCAACCGTCATGTCGGAAGGCGACGGCACCGCCCGCAAGGTGACATCGAGCGTCTCCGGCCGATTCGATCAGACCGACCCCCGGACCGAGTACACGCCGAACCCCGACCTCGCCCCTGACGAGGAGATCGTGGACCAGAAAGGGAGAATCGGCTGGAGCGTGATCGTCACCAGGGACATCGAGTACCCGGACGGTCACGTCGACACGCAGAAGTGGACGGTTCGCTACCGACCGGAGCCTCGGAAGGTCCAGGTCAACCCGTGCATGATCCCACCGGAGGATGGTTCGGAGCCGATCCCTTGCCCCACGACGACGACGGAGACGACCACGACGACAGTCGCGACGACGTCAAGTACCACGACGGCGCCCTAGCGCTCGGCTTCGCTCGCAGCCACCGGTCATCACTAAGCACGCGACCTGAACGCGCACGGCGACCCCAGGGCGAGTTTCTTACCAAGAACCGAAAACCGACAACCGAGAACCCGTGGTCAGTACACCAAGAAGAAGTCGCCTATCTGCTCGGATGCCCGCTCCAGGCTTCCGTCATCCCATCCGCCGTTGCGACGAACGGAGACGACATTGAACTGGACGAAGACATGTTCGATCGCGGGATCGATGTGGAAGAGGCGCTCGGCGACGCCTCCTGCGAATCCTTCGAAGGGGCCTGTCCTTTGAAAGGCTCCGGCATCCTGTCCTGTGATCGTCCGATCGGTGACGAAGACGGCGGTGTCGCCGTGCGTCTCGGCTGCTACTTCGATCCTCTGGCCCATCATGCGCTCCCTCGTCGCCGCAAGCCTACCGGTCACCTCCGACCGTGTGGAGTTTCAACAGGTTGGTGGAGGCGCTTCTGTTGGGAGGGGTTCCGGCCACGACCACTACACCCGTCTCACGAGAGCAGAAACCCCCGGCGACGAGGTACCGGTCGGCCATGTCGATCATGTCGTCTGTTGATTCGAATCGCTCGCATGCCAGAGGCGTCACTCCCCTGTAGAGGGCCATCCGCTTCACGGTCTCCTCGACCGCACTGAACGCCATGATGCGAGCTTCCGGTCGGTACTTCGACAGGAGACGGGCCGTGGCTCCCGACTCCGTGAACGCGACGATCGTGTCTATCTCGAGATCCGCCGACGCCTCGACCGCGGCTCTGGTCGTGGCCGATGCGAAGAGGTCCTGACCTGTCAGGAACCGAACGGAGTAGTGCGTCGGCTTCGGCTTGTCGGCTTCTTCGAGGATCCGGTGCATCATCGCGACGGTCTCGATCGGGAAGTCGCCCACCGCTGTCTCCCCGGAGAGCATCACAGCGTCGGTCCCCTCCATGACCGCCGTGGCCACGTCCGTCACCTCCGCACGGGTCGGTCGTGCACTGTGCTTCATTGACTCCAGCATCTCCGTTGCGGTCACCGAGATCAACCCGGCAGCGTTCGTCCGCCTGAGGATCTCGAGCTGGACGGCGGGTAGCCGCTCCAACGGCACTTCCACGCCGAGATCCCCTCGAGCGACCATCACGCCGTCGGCAGCTGAGAGGATCTCGTCGAGGTTGGCCAGAGCCGCGGCTCGTTCGATCTTGGCGATCACAGGGACACCCGACAGATCCTTGACTCTCTCTACGTCTTTGGCGGTGCGCACGAACGAGGCGGCGACGAAGTCGACCCCGATCGTTCGGCCGAACGCGAGGTCGTCCTCATCTTTCTCGGTCACCGTTGGCACACGGAGGTGGGTGTGAGGAAACGCAGCACCCTGATGGTCGCCGACCGGACCCCCTTGTGTCACCTTCGCAACGAGAGACTCGTGGTTCTGACCGGTGACATGCAAGCGCACGAGACCGTCGGCGAGCACCACCTCCGACCCGGCGGTGATGTCATCGAGCAAGAGCGGGTATCCGACGTGAATCGTGTGATCGTCGCCTGATCCGGTTCCGGCCAGAAGCTTCACCTCATCTCCACGCGCCAGGCGGATGACGCCGTTTGGGAAGGTGCCCACCCGGATCTTCGGTCCCTGGATGTCCTGGAGTAGGGCGACCGTACGACCCTGGCGTTTCGCGGCTCTTCTCACGTATCCAGCGATCCGTTCATGGGTCGCGTGGTCACCGTGCGAGAAGTTGAGACGTGCGACGTCCATTCCCGCTTCGACCAGACCCTCGATGGCCTCGGCTGCATCTACGGCAGGGCCCAGCGTGGCGATGATCTTCGTGTATCTCATGGACGCAAGGCTACAGCGAGGTGGTAGGTTCCCCGGATGGCTCACATCGGTGTCTCCGGGTGGTCCTTCCCCGAGTGGAAAGACACGTTCTACGCGGGCGTTGCGAAGTCCCGATGGCTCGAGTACTACTCGACGGTTCTGTCGACTGTCGAGGTCAACTACACGTTCCGGCGGACCATGGCGGAGAGCACCGCGCTTAAGTGGCGCGAGGCGGTGACACCGGGATTCAGGTTCGCGGTCAAGGCTCATCAGCGGATCACCCACCTGACCCGATTGGCAGACCCGGAAGGAACCATCCCACACTTCGTCGACGCCTGCACCAACCTGGGCGATACCCTCGGCCCGATCCTCTTCCAGCTCCCGCCCACCTTCCCGAGAGACGACAGACGGCTGGAACGTTTTCTCGCCGCCCTGCCGTCGGACATCTCGCCGGCGTTCGAGTTTCGCCACCCGACGTGGGACGCCGAACCGGTACATCGCCTGCTCGAACACGCGGGTGCGGCGTGGGTGATCGCAGAGACGGACGACAACGAGCCGGCACAGGTGGTCACGGCGCCGTTCACATATCTGCGCCTCCGCAAGACTGAGTACTCGCCCTCGGCGCTCCGGGCGTGGGCGGCGACCATCCGGGGCAACGGCGTCGAATCGTGGGTGTACTTCAAGCACGAGACGACGTCCACCGACTACGCCCGGCGGCTCGTCGAGCTGCTCTAGGAGGCTGCTGTCCGCTGTCCGCTGTCCGCTGTGAGCTGACTCAGAGCGCCGGGACGACCTCTCTCGCAAACAGTTCGAGTCCCGACGTGTCGAACGCTGCGTCCGAGAAGTATCCGATCAGGTACTCCAATCCGGCGTCCCGCCACGGTGCGAGATGGTCGACGAGTTGGTCCGGCGTGCCGGCCAGGAATTGTGATGCAGTGCGTTCCGCGCGTTCTTCGCCAACGAACGGCCGGTAGCGGTCCCGGATCCATTCGACGCGTTCCTCCACCTCGCGTTCGGTCGGAGCACACACGATGTTGAAGTTGCTGGACCGAACGATCGACTCGAAAGGTCTGCCGGCCGCTTCGCAGTGACCGCGCAACACCTCCGACTTGTGGACGAACTGTTCGAGGGTCAGCCCGAAGTTCGTGTACGCGGCGGACCTCGCAGCGACCCTCAATGTGAGTTGCTCGCCTCCACCGGCGATCCAGAACGGGACGTGCGGTTTCTGCAACGGTTTCGGATTGCAGATCGCGCCGTCGAGCGTGTAGTAGCGACCATCGAAGGACACCGAGTCATCGGTCCACATCCGTTGCATGATCTGCACGCCCTCGTCGAGCATTCCAATCCGGGCAGATGGTTTGAGGAACGGGTAGCCGTACCCGTCATGCTCATGCTCGTACCATCCGGCACCGATCCCCATCTCGAGACGACCGCCGCTGATGACGTCGATCGATGCGGCGACCTTGGCGAGGTACGACGGCGGCCGGTACGTGTTGCACGTGCACATCTGGCCGAGTCGCACCGTCGACGTCGCGACAGCCAGAGACGCCATGAGAGTCCACGCCTCGTAGGTGACTTCCTGTGTTGGAATCGGCACGGTGTGGAAGTGGTCGTACACCCAAAGTGACTCATAACCGGATCGTTCGATCACTCCCGCAACGTCCTTCATCACGTCCCAGTGCCGCTCTACCGGTAGTCCGGCGAGGTCGAGTCGCCAGCCTTGTGGCACGAACGCTCCTGCACGCATGTCGTCGCTCCTCTCCAAGTTCGTTGCGAGCCTATACGATCACTGTCCATGCAGCCCCTCATCGCCATACCGGTCAAGCCGTTCGGCGTCGCGAAACGACGCCTGTCTCCCGTGCTGGATGCCAAACGGCGTTCGGTCCTGGGCAGGGAAATCGCCGCCCGCACGGTGGCGGCCGCTCGCGCCACGGGGGCGCCCGTCGCCGTCGTCACCGCCGATTCCGGTGTCGAAGCCTGGGCCAGAAACCAAGGAGTGGGTGTCATCGCCGATCCTGGACAGGGCCTCAGCGCCGCCGCGTGTGCGGCCGTCGCGGCCGCGGGCAGCCGGCCCTGGATCATCCTTCATGCCGACCTGCCACTCATCGCACCGAGCGATCTCGCCCCGGTGGTCGCCGGGCTGGAAACCGCGGGCTCGATGATCGCCCCCTCCTACGACGGTGGCACGTCAGTGCTCGCCGGGTTTGGAGTGTTCCCCTTCCACTACGGGCCGGCAAGTTTTCGCCGGCACGTCGCCCTGGCACGACCCGCGCCGGTCGTCATCGTCAGGGTCGGGTTCGCTGTCGACCTCGATGGACCTTCGGATCTGTTGACCGCGAGCAGACACCCTCGTGGAGTCTGGCTCGCCGACTTCCTCTAGTAGATGGCGCCGCCCGTCTCCTTGTCGAAGAAGTGAAGCTTCGTCGTGTCGACTGCCAGCCGGATCTCATCACCCATCTTCGGCGCCCTGTCCGGATCGACCTTCGCGGTGAATTTGGTGAGATCACCGAGCACGGACGGGTCCGTGCCCTGATCTGCCAGCAGCTCCTGGATGTCCGGGGTGATCACAGGCGGGATCGACTTGTCGAAGTGGACGTACGCTTCCGAGCCGAGCTGTTCCACCAGCAGGCACGACACCGCAACGGATTGATCATCGACGGTGTCGCTTTCAGCGTTGTAGAAGATCTCGGGTCGCAGTCCGAAGACGAGATCCTTGCTCTTGTACTCGATGAGCCCCGGCCGATGGGCCAGGAGTTCCGGCGCTATCCGCAGCCTCTCCCCTCCGAACACTGCGTACACGGCGTCACCTTCGCCTTCGAGAGTCCCATAGACGAAGTTCATTGCCGGCGAGCCGATGAATCCACCGACGAAGATGTTCACCGGGTGGTCATAGAGAACGCGCGGCGTGTCGACCTGCTGAAGGGTTCCTTTGCGGATGACGGCGACCCTGTCCCCCATCGTCATTGCCTCGACCTGATCATGGGTGACGTACAGAGTGGTGGTCTTGAGACGTGCGTGGAGTTCCCCGAGTTCGGAACGCATCTGGACACGGAGCTTGGCGTCGAGGTTGGACAGCGGCTCGTCCATCAGGAAGGCCTTCGGATCCCGAACGATGGCCCGCCCCATCGCGACCCGCTGACGCTGGCCACCGGAGAGCGCCTTCGGTTTTCTTTCGAGGAAGTCGGTGATTTCGAGGACACGCGCGGCTTCCTCGACTCGGGTCTTGATCTCTTCCTTCGGCATCTTGCGGAGTTTCAGGCCGAACGCCATGTTGTCGAAGACCGACATGTGCGGGTACAGCGCGTAGTTCTGGAACACCATGGCGATGTCCCTGTCCTTGGGAGGAACGTCGTTGACGACCTTGTCAGCGATGCGGATCTCTCCGTCGGTGATCTCTTCGAGTCCGGCGACCATGCGCAGGAGGGTGGATTTGCCGCAGCCAGATGGACCAACGAGCACAACGAACTCGCCATCACCAACCTCGAAACTCACATCTGCGATTGCCCGATTTCCTCCCGGATACACCTTGCCAACTTCATCGAAATCGATCTTTGCCACGCCATCCTCCACAGAACTACTGCTGTAAGTGCCAAAATAGCAAAAAGCAAGGAGCGATGATGACCCAACGCCGTGTTCTCGCCATTACAGGGGCAACCGGGGGCCTCGGTACTGCCCTCGTGCGTCGCCTGGCGGCCTCCGACTACCTCATTGCGGCCACATACCTCGTACCCGAGGAGGCACGCGCGTTCGAGGAGGCGGTGATGCTCGACGAGGACCGTCTCTTCCTCTCGCGTGTCGACTCGACCAACACGGAAGAGGTCGAATCCTTCATGCGCGGAACGGCTGAACGTTTCGGCGGAATCGACGCGCTCTGTTGCCTCGCTGGCAAGTGGGCCGGCGGCAGAGACGTCGTCGACACCGACGACGTCAGATTCGATCGCATGATCGACTCGAACCTCCGATCTGCCTTCGTCGCAGCGCGAGCGGCGCTTCCTTTCCTGAAGCAGGCGGAGTGGGGCCGGATTCTGTTCATGGGTAGCCGTGCGGCGAAAGACGGACCCGCTGGTCAGGCGGCCTTCAACATCGCCAAAGCAGGAGTGGTCGCGCTCGCCAAGTCGCTCACCCAGGAGTTGAGCGGCGAGCAGATCACTGCCAACGTCATCTCGCCTTCGGTCATCGACACCCCTGCGACCCGCAAAGCACTCCCCTACGCCGACTACATGGACTGGCCGACACCCGACGAGATCGCCAAGGTGATGGAGTTCATGCTCAGTGAAGCCAGCGGCACGATCTCGGGCGCGTCGATCCCCGTGTACGGCAAGGTGTAGAGCAGCCGGCAGCCAAGAAACCCCCGCCGAGCAGAACGGACCCCCGTTTCCGGGAGGTGTGGGCGGCGTCGTTGGACGCGTACCCTACCGGGGCGCTCTTGCTGGCAAGTTGTAGATCCCCCGAGGTTGACAACAGGGGCGGCGCGACAAGGCAGTGATCATCCGGTGCAGCGCAGGAGCGCCTCGATTGCCCGGTCGACATCCTCCTCGTCCGTCGCCCAGTCCGAAACGGAGATCCGCATCA
>CAZQMF010000001.1:18085-107804 GCA_964594235.1 uncultured Acidimicrobiia bacterium | reverse complement strand
CCAACAAGAAGGGCTACTCGAAGCACGCGCCGGCCCTGCCCCTCTACACCGAAGCCGATGCCCTCTCCTCATTGACACACTTTGTGCCCATCGAGCTACACCATGACATACAGCTCGGGACGGATGTCTCTTTCCGGTACCTGCGCGCCGGGCACATCCTCGGCGCAGCGATGGTCCAGCTCCAGGCCGACGACACGACACTTGGCTTCACCGGGGACTTGGGCCGTTTCGACGACCCCGTCATTCCCCCGCCTGAACCCGGACTCGATGTCCAGCATCTCGTGTGCGAATGCACGTACGGCAATCGGCTCCATGAACACGAGGATGTCGGCGAGCGTCTTCGAAACATCATCACCCAGACGGCAGAGAGGGGCGGCATCGTCCTCATTCCTTCCTTCGCCGTCGGTCGTGCGCAGTCCGTTCTATACCTCGTACACAGCCTCATGGAGAAGGGCTCGATTCCGAAGATGCCTGTCTACCTGAACAGTCCGATGGCGGTGCAGACCACCGACCTCTACCTCCGATTTCCCCACGACCACCGCCTTGGCGGGGCAGAGATCGCTGACATCGAGCACGACATCCACCTCGTGCGATCGGTCGACGAGTCCAAGGCGCTCAACCATCTCGAAGGCCCTGCTGTGATCGTCTCGGCATCGGGAATGCTCACAGGCGGGCGCGTCCTCCATCACCTGATCTTCATGGCACCGGATCCGCGCAACACCTTGGTCATGGTCGGCTATCAGGCGGCAGGGACCCGAGGCAGGCGGATTCTCGACGGCGAGCAGAAGGTCAAGGTGCACGGCCAGTGGGTTCCGATCAACTGTCGCGTCGAGGACATCGGTGGACTCTCGGCGCACGCCGACGCTGATGAGATCCTGCATTTCTTGGGCACGTTGGCACACCCACCACAATCGATATTCCTCACGCACGGTGAACCGGACTCGGCCGAGGCGCTTCGAGTGCGTATCCAGAACGAACTCGGCTGGGAGGTGGAGACGCCCGTCCTGGGTGAGACCGTCAGTCTGTAGAGTGCCCGGATGCAGCGAGGCGACCTTCAGGCTCGATCCTGCCCATCTGGCCGGACTGGTAGTCGGAGATCGCCTGAGCGATCTCGGCCCGAGTATTCATGACGAAGGGTCCGTACCGAACGACCGGCTCGTCGATGCGTGGGCCGGCTCCCACCATGGCTTCGAGGCCTCCACTGCCCGCCGTGGCGTGAATGGTTCCGACACCCTCATCGAAGAGCACAGCCTCGCCGCCACGGACGGGGGCGCCGGGAGCCCCGACGGTTCCGTCGCCTCGGAAGACGTAGACGAACGCGACCAGTGCAGGATTCATCTCGATGGTCGTCGCAGCGTGGGGATCGAGTAGCAGGTGCGCGTACGTGATCGGAACGTGTGTGTCGGCGGGACCGAGCGCACCCGCGATGTTGCCGGATACGACAACGAGGCGTCCACCTTCGACCTCGACGATCGGGAAGTCATCCCGTGTGAGCTCCTGATAGCGGGGCCTGCGCATCTTCGCGTTGGCCGGCAAGTTGACCCAGAGCTGGAACCCGTGGGTGCGTCCGCCACGCTCCATGATCGAACGCGAGGGCATCTCGGAGTGAACGATGCCGGCGCCTGCTGTCATCCATTGCACGTCACCGGGCTTGATGAGACCTCTGTTGCCAACGGAGTCCTTGTGTTCGAGCTCCCCGTCGAGCATATACGTCACGGTTTCGAATCCTCGATGGGGATGATCCGGCGCGCCTTTCGCCTCACCGGGGGCGTTGTCCGCAGGGCCCATCTCGTCGAGGAGCAGGAAAGGTCCGAAGTGGTCTAGTTCGAACGTCGGAAACGGCCGGCGGACCCTGAAACCCGCACCTTCGAGTGTGTTCACCGAGCCGACCCGAGTTGTCGCTTCGCGAAGTGGCGCCATATATCGGTGAACCCGTAAACGAATGCGTTTGTTCCCGAATGAGCTATCCGATCCAGAACGCACCGTACCCGACGACACGGGAGCGGTCTCCCTGAGTGTCTCCCGAGTTGCGAAGGTCGAGAAGCCGCACGTGCAGGTCGTGGCGTGTGGCGTAGAGGAGTATCCCTTGAATGCCTCGCAGTCCGCATGCGTCGTATTGTCCGATTCGCTCACCAGCTCGCTCTTGGATCGCCTCGGCTGTCTGTTCATCGACGAGACGCGCCTGTTCGTACGAGAGGTAGTGGGACAGGTCCGAGCTGATCACGATCAGCACTTTGGGGTCGGCTGCGTAGAGATCGAGGACATCGGCAACCTCCTGTGGGTGTGCGTCACCAACGACGATCGGCACGACGTCGAACGACCCCAGGACCGTCTGAAGAAACGGTAGCTGCACCTCGAGAGAGTGTTCACGAGCATGTGCCGCCGGCACTACGTTCACGTTCGTGCCGCAGACCGGAACATCCCCAAGCGGGGTCCGGAACGCATCCACACCTGGGACTGCGAGGCCCCGCAACCAGACGAAGTGCGACGGACCCACCAGCACGACTCGCCTGACCTGCTCGGGATGGATCGTCACATAGGCGCTGGCAGCGATCGGCCCTGAGTAGATGTACCCGGCGTGAGGAACGATCAGCGCGCGCGGATGAGATTCGATACGAACCTGCGCGGCATCGAGAAACCCCTGGATGACAGTGCTCAGCCGCTGCGCATCTGCCGGATAGAACGTGCCGGCGACGACAGGAAGGCGAACGTCCACATCACGATCGTACCGGCTCCCGACCGTCGGGTGTCCATGCGAGCCTGTCCATGAACACCCACGACGTGCGGTGCTCGACGGAAGGGCCCCACGCGTGGAGTGCTGCCCTGTGAATCGGACTGGGGTATCCCTTGTTGTGAGCGAAGTCGTACCACGGAAGATCGGGAGAGATCCCTCTCATGTGACGATCTCGGGTCACCTTCGCAAGAATCGAGGCGGCGGCGATTGCCAGCGAAACCCGATCGCCTCGCACGATCGTCCGTGTGTTGCCCCTGTTCACGAAGTCCCACGTGCCGTCAACGAGCACAACGTCCGGCCGCCGAGCGAGTCCGTCCAGCGCGCGCGTTGCAGCCAGCCGCTGTGCCATGGACATGCCTAGCCGATCACACTCTCCCGCGTCCACATGTCCGACCGCCCAGTCGGTGCACCAGTCGGCGACCCGAGCGAACAGCTCCTCCCGTTGGGGTTCGGACAGCAGCTTGGAATCACGAATCCGGTAGATGCGGCGATCCGACGGAATGACCGCAATGGCGACCGTCAGTGGCCCCGCCCACGATCCCCGCCCCACCTCGTCGATCCCGGCGACCAACTCGGCGCCAGACTGCCAGTAGCTTCGTTCCAGAGACAGTGTCGGTGACGGGCCCCGCATCAGTTCATCGATGCATCTAGCGGATAATCGGCGAACAGGGCGACATCGGATCGTTGCCTCCGGAGCACACCCGACCAGGCGAGGTCGGTGGTGGCCACATCACCTACCTGTCGGTCGACCACGAACCACCCGGCATCGGCGATCTCATCGTCGAGCTGTCCGGGCCCCCAGCCTGCATAGCCGGCGAACACTCGCACCCATCTGAGTCCGGGCAGATCCTCTGGGTCGAGATGAAGGTCAACCAGGCCGATGCCATCGGCGATCGGTGTCCACAACTCCTCTGGTACGTCTCCTCCGCCGATACCGACAGCCGATTCGGCCTCGACGGGACCCCCGACTCCGACCGTGCCGGGTGCAGGCGTCAGACGCGCCCACCGGGGCAGGTAGGAGTCGACGGGGATCGCCGAGCCGCGGTTCAGCACCACACCGACGGCGCCTTCTGGACCGTACCGACACATCAACACGACCGCTCGAGCGAAGTTTGGATCGACGATCGTGGGTGTCGCCACCAGGAGATCCCCATTGCTCAGCACAACCACCATGTTGGCACGTTCCTGTTTGGACGCGTATCACCCACACGCACAGCGTTCTCAAGAACTAGGTTTGGAGTCATGAAGGTGCGTAGGGCTCGCAAGGCGGACTTGGCTGCGATCGCACACACCGCCGGAGTTGCCTGGCGAACCTCGTACACAGATCTCCTCGACTCGGACACCATTGAGCACTGGCTCAACACCGCGTACACCCAGCCGAGCCTCGAGCAACGACTCCAGGATCACCCCATCTTCGTGGTACAAGTGGACGGCCTGATCGCCGCGTTCGCCGACGTGTATGTGCAGGAGAACACGATCGTGATTGCGGCGCTCTGTACACATCCCGAGTACCGCCGCCTGGGAGCTGCGTCGGCACTGCTCGAAAAGGCCCGTTCACTCGCTCCGTCGCTGCCGCTCAGCGCCGATCTCCTGCTCGGCAACTCGGTCGCGGAACGATTCGTCGAGCATCTGGGATTCAGGCCGGGGGAAACACTTGAAGTGCATCTGTACGGCAAACCATTCATCGAGCGACGTTGGTGGATCGAGCCGGCCCTCATCTCGTGAACACCCTTCCGAAGGTCCTCCTGCATGACCATCTCGACGGGGGTCTGCGCATCGAGACGGTCCTGGACTTGGCCGAGGCGCAAGGCTACTCGGCGCTCCCCGCGTCCAATGGGCCGGCCCTTGCAGACTGGTTCGACCAGTCCCGATCCGGCTCGCTGGCAACGTATCTCGAGGCATTCACTCACACGATCGGGGTGATGCAGACCACAGACGCCCTCCACCGCGTTGCCTATGAGGCCGTGCTCGACACCGCGGCTGACGGCGTCGTCTATGGGGAGTTCCGGTTCGCCCCCCTCAACCACCTCCAAGAAGGCCTCGACCCGCACGATGTCGTCGACTCGGTGCTGGCCGGTCTCTCCGATGGCAGTCGCGAAACGGGCATGTCGACGGCACTCATCCTCGACGCGATGCGCCAGCACCCCTCTTCTGCGGACGTCGCGCGACTGGCAGCCGAGTTCTCTCGGAGAGGGGTCGTTGGCTTTGACCTTGCGGGCCCGGAGCGCGGCTTCCCAGCAGACCATCATCTTGCCGCCTGCAGGACGGCTCGCGAATCAAACGTCGGACTGACGATCCATGCAGGGGAGGCCGACGGCCCCCACAGCATCTGGACGGCAGTGCAGCGATGTGGTGCGCACCGAATCGGGCACGGGGTGCACATCATCGATGATTGTGTCGTGAAGCGAGGAGAGATCGTCAAGCTCGGCCCGCTGGCAGTCTACGTGCGGGACTTCGAGGTTCCTCTCGAAGTGTGCCCCACCTCGAACCTTCACACCGGAGGCTGGACTCCCCACACCCATCCGGTGGGCGCACTGTACCGAGCGGGATTCACGATCACGCTCAACACGGACAATCGCCTCATGAGCCGCACAACGCTCTCGAACGAGTTTCGTCTGGTAGTCGACCACCAAGGCTTCACGACCGAGGATCTCCGTCGCGTCACGGAGAACGCGCTGAAGGCGTCCTTCGCCCCACTCCACCTCAAACGCGAACTCCACCAGGACAGGATCGTGCCCGGCTACGCCTGAATCTGTTCCTCGATCCAGTCGGCGATGTCGCCCAGGACCCTCGCATGCTCAGGTTCGTTGTGGCATTCGTGAAGGAAACCCTCGTAGACGATCCTCCGGGCGTGGGGTTCCAGAAGAGCGCTCGCGGACGGCGGCACGATCGGGTCGGCCGACCCCTGAATCGTCAACGTCGGAATCCGGATTCTGTCGAGATCTCTCAGCGTCTCTTCCCTTGCCCGCAGCGCCACGTAGCCCAACCTCAGGGTCGTCTTCTTCAGTACGAGCGGGTCGGCGTCATAGGCGGCCGCGATCTCCGCGTCGTGGGTGAGCTGTTCACCTTTCATACCCGCATCAACCGCCAGAGTCGGCAGCACCGGACCGAGTATCTTCGACATGGTGTGGAGCATGGGTGCGAGGTTGTCGTCCAATGCGGGCGCACTGGCCACCAGCATGTCCGGTTGGGGACGATCTGATGTGGCGTAGGACGTGACGATCAGACCCCCGAGCGACTGTCCATAGAGGACCCGACTGGGCGCTTCGAGACCACTCAACATGTCTTCGACGTCATCCAGGTAGTCCGACCAACGGTCGACGTAGGCTCGACGACCGGCAGACTGCCCATGACCCCGAAGATCGAACGCCGTCACGTCCAGACCGCGCTCGCTGAAGAACCGCCCCACATGCTCGTACCGGCCACTGTGGTCGCCCAGGCCATGCACGAGCAGCATCGCGACGGAAGCACCACCAACCGGCCACCGCCGAACTGCAAGTGTCGTGCCGTCGCGTGCCGATCGCTTCTCCATCACTCCTCCATGAACCAGGTGACGTTCAGATGACGCGCCGCTTGCGCCTCATCGGGCCGGTGAACTGGCGTGCGCACCGGCGCCTCCTCCACCGATTCGGCATCGGAGTAGCAGGCCTCGGCGATCTCGTTGAGCGCGGCTGCCATAGCTTCCATCGTCTCTCTCGATTGCGTCTCGGTCGGCTCGAACATCAGTGCTTCCGGCACGATCAGAGGGAAGTACATCGTCGGTGCGTGGAATCCCTTGTCCAGAAGCGCCTTCGCGATGTCCATCGCATGGACACCGGTGTCCGACTTGATCGCCTCGGTCGACGTGACGAATTCGTGCATGCACGGTGCCGGGTATGGCATCTGGTACCGGTCTGAGAGCAGCGCCGCCAGGTACCTCGCATTCAGCACCGATCGTTCCGCGACTTGACGAAGTCCGACAGTCCCGAGAGCTCGCATGTAGGTGACTGCCCGTACGACGACCCCGAAGTTGCCGTGTCGAGCGTGCACACGTCCGATCGAGGTGCGTGGCATTTCCCACTCGAGCTGGCCATGCTCGCCGCGAACGGGGAGAGGACCCGGCAGGAACGGTGCAAGCTTCTTTGTCACGGCCACCGGTCCCGACCCCGGTCCTCCACCGCCGTGTGGGGTGGCGAACGTCTTGTGGAGGTTGGAGTGGACAATGTCGAAGCCCATGTCCCCTGGACGTGCGACGCCGAGAATCGCGTTGAGATTCGCTCCGTCGTAGTACAGCAGGCCGCCGACATCGTGGACGGCGTCTGCGATCTGGACGATGTCCTCCTCGAAGAGCCCGAGCGTGTTCGGGTTCGTCAACATGAGTCCGGCAACTTCCTCGTCGAGCATTCCCCGCAGCGCGTCGAGATCGACCAGTCCTCGATCGTTCGAAGGGACTTCGCGCACGGTGTAGCCGGCGAGAGCAGCAGATGCCGGGTTCGTGCCGTGCGCAGAATCGGGGACGATCACCACACTGCGGGGATTGCCCATGGCGGTGTGATATGCCCGGATGATCATCATCCCGGTCAGCTCTCCCGCTGCTCCCGCGGCCGGTTGGAACGTGGCCCTGTACATGCCGGTCAGTTCACACAGGATCCGCTCTGCTTCGACGAGAACCTCCAGTGCGCCTTGGGTTGCAGATGCGGGGGCGTCGGGATGGAGGTCCGCAAACAGGCCGACGGTCCAATCCGCGACCTTCGGGTTGTACTTCATCGTGCACGAGCCCAACGGGTAGGCACCGAGATCGACCGCGAAGTTGCGATGCGCAAGTCGTGTGAAGTGCATGACCATGTCGTGTTCCGCCACTTCGGCGAGCCGTACAGGGTCCTCCCTCAACTCGTCGATGTCGAGCGTCTCTACCGGTACATCCAGCTCAGGAAAGGACCATGCTCGCCTGCCGGTGCTCGACAGCTCGGCCAGCGTTGGCTCCGGGCCGCCTCCGAGCAGCGGTGATGAAGACGCACGTCCACCTGGTTCAGGCATGTGCGATCACCTCCTTCAACGCACGTACGTACCCGTCGAGTTCCTCCCGTGTTCTCTGTTCGGTGGCGGCGATGAGTAGCCCGCCAGGGAGCTCCGGGTAGTCCTTCGACAGCGCTATGCCGGCCAGGTAGCCGCGCTGGGCCATCCGCTCGATCACCTCTTCGGGTTCGATCGGTAGCAAGATCGCGAACTCGCGCACGAAGCTCGCGTCGTTCGCCATCCGTACCCCTGGCAACTCCTTGAGACGATGCGCGAGGTAGTGGGCCTTCTGAGCCGACTGTTCCCCCACCTCTCGGAGTCCGTCCGGACCGAGCCAGGCGAGTTGAATCGCAGCCGCTATGGCGTTGAGGGCCTGGTTCGAGCAGATATTGGAAGAAGCCTTCGCCCGTCGTATGTCTTGCTCCCGGGCTCGCAGCGTCATCACGTACGCCGGCATGCCGTCCCGATCGACGGTCTTACCGATGATGCGCCCTGGCATCCTACGGACGTAGTCCCTCGAGAGCGAGAACAGGCCGAGCCCCGGTCCGCCGAACGTCATAGGCGACCCCAGCGGTTGACCCTCGCCCACGGCGATGTCCACACCTGCCGCGCCGGGGCTCCGCAACACGCCCAGGGTCATCGGGTCGTAGGACACGATCGCAAGGGCGTCCACCTCGCGGGCGACCCGGACAGCGGCGCCATAGTCCTCCACAGCCCCGAGGTAGTTGGGTTGTGCCCACACGACTGCCGCCGGCGGGTCCGCGGCGTTCGCAGCCCATGCGGTGCGTCCACCGACGAGGGGATGTTCAATGATCTCGAAGCCGCGAGTCGTAGCCAGTGTCTTGATCGTTTCGCGGACTCTCGGGCTCACCCCTCGCGACACCCATACGGTCGAGCGCCCGGTGCTGAGCGCAGCCAGATTCACAGCTTCCGCTGCTCCCGTGGCCCCGTCGTACATCGAGGCGTTCGTGACGTCCATCTCGGTGATGCCCGACACCAGCGACTGATACTCGTACAGCGCCTGGAGAACTCCTTGGGACACTTCTGCCTGGTAGGGGGTATAGGCCGTGACAAACTCAGGCCGCGCTGTCAGGGCAAGGACCGTTGGGGACACGTAGTGGTCGTAGAACCCGCCGCCGGCGAAACAGATCAACTGCCTGTCGAGGTCCGCGAGTGACGAAAGGAGCTTCTGCACCTCGGGCTCCGACAGACCGCTGCCGACATCAGGCGACCGGTCGACGACCACCTCCATCGGAAGGTGGGCGAAGAGCTCGTCCACATGGTCCAGCCCGAGACGATCGAGCATGATCGACAGATCGTCACTGGTATGTGGTGTGAAGTCCATGTGTCATCTCCTGATGAACGGAAGTCGAACTCGACGAGCCGGTTCCCACCTGCCTCGGATCTCGATCTCGACCGGCGGGTCGGGGTCGGCAGGTGGGGTGAGATATCCCAGCCCTATGCCTTTGCCCAACACTGGACTGAAGTTTCCGCTCGCGACGGTGCCGACGGACAACCCTGCCCGCATCGCATACCCGTGACGAGGGATCTGCCGCCCCACCATCTCGAACGCCACCTGCCGCTTGGGCAAGCTATCGTGCCGCTGACGGTCGAGCGCCTCCTTGCCGACGAAGTCGTGGTCCCATGCGACGACCCACCGTAGGCCTGCCTCCAGTGGTGTCGTGTGGGGGTCGAGATCCTGACCCCATAGCGGGTACCCCATCTCGAGCCGCAGCGTGTCCCGACATCCGAGTCCGCATGCGACCGCACCAGCATCGAGCAATGCCCTGAACATCGCCACGGCGTGTGTGTCCGTGATTGCGATCTCCCCACCAGCCTCACCCGTGTAGCCGGTCCCGGCGATCTGCACATCGACCCCATCGAACGTTCCCGTTGTCACTCCAAAGTGCTCTGGCACGACTCCGAACACCTTGTCGAACATGGCGGGTGCTTCCGGTCCCTGCAAGGCGACGAGTGCCGTACTCTCTCTGATCGACTCCACCCGAACCGATCCTCGCGCCGCGTCGAGGAATCGTGACCGGATAGCGTCATCGTTGGCACCGTTGGGAATCACCCAGTACCGCTCCGGGCCCCAGCGCCAGACGATGATGTCGTCGAGTACCCCACCTCGATCATTGAGGGACATCGTGTACTGCGCCCGTCCGGGTTCGATGCCATCGACGTCGTTGCACAAGAGCCGGCGAAGGAGGTCGGTGCTCCCGTCCCCTTCGACGAGGAAGCGGCCGAGGTGAGACACGTCGAAGACACCGACCGAGTTCCGGACCGCCTCGTGTTCCGCTATGACCCCCTCGTACTGGACGGGCATCTCCCACCCGGCGAAGTCCACGAACTTGGCTTTCAGTCGCGAATGCTCATCGTGAAGCGGCGAACGTGGCATGTCACTCCTTCGGGAACCTCCGGCTCAGCTTAGACGTCTCGGAGGGCAGGGAATCCCAGCCCCAACCCGAGCTTCAACCGGTAGATGTGTCGTCCGCGATGGTGACGTCGGGGGGACCTGGAATGCGCGTCGGGGTTGGTGTCCCGTCGAGCTGGTCGGGCTCTTCGAGGCCGTACTTGACCAGCAACTGGAGGTAGTCGCGCTGGTAGAAGATCTTGCAGGTGACCTCCGGATAGAGCTGTCTCAGTCGCCGGACCTTCCGGTTCTTCCTCGTTACCAGGCGCTGGTTCATCGTGGTGATCTCGATGAACACGTCCTCGTCGGGAAGGTAGAAGTCTGGAGCGAAGTATCCGGTGGGTGCACCCTCAGCGTCCCACGAGATCGGGAACGCTCGCGGTTCGTACTCCCACTCGATGCCGTAGAAGTCGAGCAGACGAGCGAACTGCCGCTCGCTGTTGTGGGCGAAAGCGACCTGTTCCGCCGGCCCACCCTCGAAGGTGAGATCGCTGCTCAGACGCCAGCCTCTCTCAGTGCGGACTCTTCGGTCCCCCACAAGGCGTGGATCTCGCCCTCGAGTTCTTCCTGAACCGGGCCGACCGCGATACCAAACACGCCCTGGCCTCGCCTGAAGACGTCGACGACTTCCTGCGACGAGTGCGCCGCATAGATCGTCTGGCCATCGGACAAGAGCGTCACATCGGCGAGTGGCTGATCCAACTGCAGTTGCGCCCGTAGGATCTCGATTGCCTGACGAATCTTCTTCAGGCTCATTCCCGCGTCGAGGAGTCGCTTCACGACCTTCAGCTGTACGACGTCGCCGAACGAGTAGAGACGCTGAGAGCCGGAGCCCTTCGCGGCCTTCAACGAGGGTTTGAGGAGGCCGGTCCGCGCCCAGTAGTCGAGTTGCCGGTAGGTGATACCGACCAGATTGCACACGTGCGGTGCTCGGAATCCCTGCTCAGCCACGATCATCGCTCCTCAGGTTACACGGTCGTAATTTGCAAGTTACCCGGATGCCTCTGGACTTGTCAACAACCCCTGTGGATAACTCATTTGGTGCAAAGCGACACAAGCCGCTCGAGCTGACCTGGAAGCCCGACTCCGACGAGTACGTCACCCGGATGCAGCACCACCCCGGGATCCGGGTTGAACGACAACTCTCCCGTGTCACTCCGCTCCACGGCGATGACGATCGCTCCGGATTTCTGCCGAAGGTCCGCACCGCGCAGCGTCTGGTTCGCCACGGTGCATCCTTCCATCACGGGGACACGCTGAACTCGGTACTCCACGGGTCCTCTCCGAGCCACGAGGTCGATGAAGTCGGTGAGCTCGGGCTGGATCACCAACGAAGCAAGTCTGCGCGCGCCCACAGATTGCGGAGAGACCGCCTGGTTGGCACCTGCGAGGAGCAGCTTGTGCTCGGCCTCCAGATCCGAGGCTCGGGCCACCACGAGGAGGTCCCGTCGGAGTGCCTTCGCCGACAGGACAATGACCAGATTGTCGGAGTCCGAGTTGACCGCGGCGACGAGCGCGTCCGCCCGGGCAAGGCCTGCTCGTTCGAGCGCCTCGTCGTGGGTGGCATCGCCTTCGAGCACCAGTGCGCCTTGCAGCTTCGCCGCCTCGGCCGCCACCGCATCGCGCTCGATGACAACGCTGGGAACGCCGCGCTCGTCATGAATCTGCCACACCCCTCGTCCGACGCGACCCCACCCGCAGATGATCGTGTGGCCTGACAGGTGCTCGATCTTCCGTTCCACTTGACCTCGCCTCCGTTCCGAGATGTTCTCAACCGCCATCTCCATCACCGCGGCCGCTGTGAAGAACAGCGTGCCGACCCCGACCACGATCAGACCCATGGTGAGCAGACGTCCCGCCTCGGAGAGATCCACGACTTCCCGAAAGCCAACCGTCGAAATGGTGATGACAACCATGTAGAGCGACTCGAGGAGAGATGCGTGCTCGACCAGTATGAAGCCGACGGTCCCGAAAACCAGCACAACCACCAGGATGACTGCGCCGATACGGGCCCTTGCGGTGCCGGTCATGACCGTCTCTAGCTCTCGGGGGGCGGCGCGAAGTCTTCTGGTGTCACCTCGTCGAGGAACTCTCGGAATTTCTCGATCTCCGACTCCTCCTCCGCGTCCTTGATCTCGACACCCGCCTCGTCGATGACTTCTGGAGCCGCAAAGATCGGCGAACCGGTGCGAACGGCGACCGCGATCGCATCGGACGGACGCGCCGAAACATGCACCTCCTGTCCGGCCCGCTCGAGCACCAGATCCGCATAGAACACCGCGTCTCTCAGCTCTGTCACCACGACCCTCGAGACGCTGGCGCCGAGCGACTCGGTGACGAGTTTGAGGAGATCGTGGGTGAGCGGTCGCATGGGTACCAAGCCCTCCACGGCGTAGGCGATCGCGGTCGCTTCGACCGCGCCAACCCAAATCGGCAGAAACCGCGTCCCTGTCGCCTCGCGTAGCAGCACGACAGGTTGGTTCGTCGGCAGCTGGAGTCGTACGCCGACCAGTTCCACGGGGACGTGATCCGTCACAACGATCAGGTTATCAGAAGGCGTATTCCATCAAGATGCCGGGGTCCGCCTGGAAGGCCGACAGGTCGAGCACGGCCCAGAGCGAGCGGAGGTTCCGATAGCGCCCCTCCCAGTCGAGACCGTAGCCAAGAAGAAACTCATCCCCCACCTCGAATCCCCGGTACTCGATCGGAACCTCCACGATGCGTCTCGGCACCTTGTCCAGCAGAGCGACCGTCCGGAGGCTCTCGAGGTCCCTGGTGTCCAGGAGGCGCCGTAGGAACGTGAGGGAGAGCCCCGTGTCGACGATGTCTTCGACGATCAGGACGTCTCGGCCTTCGAGGGAGATCTCGGTGTCCATCGATATTCGCGCTCGTCCTCCCTCACCAAAACGGTTCAGAGAGAGAAACTCGATCTCGCAGTCACCTTCGATCGCTCGCGTGAGATCACTGAGAAAGGGCAAGCAGCCGGCCAGCACTCCGACGAGAACCGGGACCTTGCCTTCGTAGTCTGCGCTGATCGCCTCACCGAGGGAACGCACCCGCTCGGCGAGTGCACCTTCGGCGATGACTTCGACAACCTCGTTCATCTGCCCCACAGCCATGACCAGTATGTTCTGACCCAGCCGAACGCGTCCTTCAGCGTCGGCAGCGCACGGGCATCGGATCCCACCAGCTCGGAAGCGCCCAGGGCTTCTCCACCTACCCGCGCGGTGACGATCGGTGTCGACTGATCGAACCCGGCGTCGAGCGTGACGGGATCCTGCAACGACGTGAACGTCTCGACCGTCGACGCCGCTTGTAGGTTGTCGGTATCTGTTGCGACGCGCCGTTGCGCATAGGTGACACCGCCCATGATCACCGGGATGACCCCGAACTCGGCAAATCCGTAGTCCAGCAGAGCCGTCGCGTCGGCGAAGGCGTCGGTCGAGCCCATCACGACTGCATACAACCTGCGCCCTTCCTGCTCGGCCGCAGCGACAAGCACATGACCGGCGAGACCCGTGTAGCCGGTCTTCACGCCGATCGCTCCCTGGTAGGAGCCAAGGAGTCTGTTGGTCGTCGTCACAACTCGGACCGTGCCATCCGGAGCGTCGGGAAGTCGTACCGTTTGTGTGCGCACAGCCGTCGAAAACACGGGGTTCTCCATCGCGGCACGAGCCATCGTGAGCAGATCACGCGCAGATGTGTAGTGGCCGTCCTCGTCGAGACCGTGAGGGTTGACGAAGTGGGTATTCTCGAGGCCCAGCTCCCGGGCCTTGTCGTTCATCATCCGTACGAATGCTGGGACGCTTCCCCCGATTCCCTGAGCGATCGCCACTGCGCTGTCGTTTCCGGATCGAACGAGCATGGCGGTCAGAAGCTGCCGCAGGGTCAGTGTCTCGCCTACCACCAGCCCGACTTCGGCTTCCCCCACGTCCACGGCCTGCTGCGTCACAGTGATCCGCTGGTCGAGATCGCCGTTCTCGAGAGCAACGAGCGCAGTCATGATCTTGGTTGTCGATGCCATCGGCCGTGCCAAATCAGGGTTGTGCTCGGCGAGGGTTGCACCGAACGTGTCGTCGTAGAGGATCCACGATTGAGCGGTGACTTGAGGAGGCGCTCCGGCGAAGGCGCCGAACACCGGAAGCGGGGGGACGTCGGACAGGGCAGCGCCGGCGATCGGGGCCGCTCCGAGCACCATCCCGGCGACAAGCAACAGCACCACCAGCAAAGCGACGCGCGTTCGACGTGCAGGATCGACCATACGCGGACCAGATCGGAGCCCCACCGACTACTCCGCCATGAGGCGTCGCAGATCCTCTGAGAGCGCCGCGCTTCGCATCCGCTCCATAGCGTCCGCACATCCTGCAAGGACTTCCGCGGCCCGCTGGCGAGACTCGGGGCTCCTCGCTCGGACGAGCGGGGCCGTCAGTGCCGTGAGGAGTTCTGCATCCCGCTCCGTCGAGATGCGCAGCGAGCGAAGGTGGCGGGGTTCCAGACCGTAGGCAAGCAGGCGCTGGGCCTGGGTGGCGACGGCAACCTCCTCGGCCGAGAAGCGCTCCGGTCCGTCGGGCTCGGGACGAACCACCCGGTTGTCCACGAGTTCCGACACCTGCCTAGATGACAGGCCGGCGACCCTTCGAAGCTCATCCCTGTTCACCTCTTGTCCGGGTTGTTGGAAGAACTGCTCGGGTGGTGGACCGGTAGGCGCGGGGACGGGGAGCTCCTCGCCGCGTTCCCACATGGTGAGTTTCGACTTGATCACCTTCAGGGGGAGAAAGTGGTCCCGTTGCTGCTGAAGGATGTACCGAAGCCTCGCTATGTCCTCGTCGCTGAAAGACCGGTATCCCGAGCTGCTCCGCCCAGGGTTGATGAGTCCCTTACCTTCGAGGAAACGCACCTTCGAAACTGTCAAGTCCGGGAACTCGTCTTTCAGGTGCGAGATCAACTCACCGATGGAGAGGCCCTCACTCATGGCCTTTCCCCACGCTGAGGTGGAACTTGCCCACGATCACCTCATCCCCCGCTGCAAGGGCGGCTCTGTCCACCCGAATCCCGTTGACGTAGGTGCCGTTGGTCGAGCCTGAGTCCTCCACCTTCAAGCCGCCTTGGTCGTAGACGAGCCTGCAGTGGTGGCGGGAAACGGTGATGTCATCCAGGAAGATGTCGGACTCGGGGTGACGACCAACCGTGGTCGTCCCCTCCTGCAGAACCCATCCCATTCCTGCTCGCGGTCCTCTCTTGACGACCAGCACAAACTCCCCTTCGACACCCTCGATCTCTTTCGGAAAGTCGGCCATCTCCGGAACGAACGTGATTGTGGGCTCATGCTCGATCACGACGCCACAGGCCGGGCATGTGACGGCGTCGTTGGGGACTTCTGCGCGGCAGCTAGGACAGTGCATCACTCGTATCGTAGCGGGCTCCAGTCGCCCTCAGGCCCCGGCGATCAACCCCTCGTATGCGACGGAGTCCATGAGTTGTCCGTACTCGTCGGGATCAGACGGAGCAATAACAGCGATCCACCCCTCACCGTACGGATCTGCGTTCAGGAGCTCCGGCCGATCGGTCAGTGCCGCGTTGACATCTTCGACAGTCCCCGCCACCGGCGCGAAGACATCGGAAACCGACTTTGTCGACTCCACCTCGCACATCGAGTCACCGACGGCGAATGAACGGCCTACCTCGGGTAGCTCCACGTAGACGATGTCTCCCAGCGCGTCCTGCGCAAAGTCGCTGATCCCGATCCGCACCCTGCCGTCGGCGTCCATGAGTGCCCACTCGTGGTCCTGTGAGTACCGCCTGTCGGATGCAACCTGCATGAACGCTCCTCTCGTCGAACCGAGCTTACCGCGCCCACAGGTCCCGGGCGTACAGCCAGGCAACCCACCAGTAGAGGACCAGTCCGATCACGCCGAACACCCACGCCATGGCGAGAAACACAGTGGGGATGAAGTCACCCTGAGCTACGTAGAACGCGGGAATCGCCCCATACAGGATGAACGTCGCGAGCTTCCCGAGCCAGCGCACCTCGATCTTGCCACCGCTGCTCGCCACGATGATCGAACCGATCCCTACGCCGAGTTCCCGTACGGCGATGCCAATGCCCAACACAAGCGGGATTACCCCCACCACCATTCCCCCGACGACCGCCGTGACGATCGCCAGCCGGTCGGCCAACGGATCGAGGATCTTCCCGAGTTCGGAGACCTGATGGAGACGCCGAGCCAGGAAGCCGTCGATCCAGTCCGTCCACCCTATCCCCAGCAAGAGCCATCCGGCCACGGCGTACTCACTCCTCCCGAAGACGAACCACGCGAACACCCCAACGCCGATCAGGCGCACGGTGGAGACAAGGTTCGGGATGGTGAGGATCAGCGGCTCTGCTCCACGACATAGCAGGAGACGAAATGCCCGGGCTCCATCTCGACCAGCTGCGGATGGTCGTTCGTGCGACAGTGTTCCGTCGCCCAGGGACACCGGTCCAAGAAGCGGCACACGGGCTCCGGGTCGATGGCCTTGGTGATACCGCCCTGAATCTCGACATCCGGTCGCGTGTAGCTCGGGTCGGGTACCGGCACGGCCGACAGCAGCGCTCGTGTATAGGGGTGAAGCGGACTCGCAAGAAGTTCCTCGGTTGGTGCGATCTCGACGATCTTGCCGAGGTACATGACGGCGATGCGGTCGCACATGTACCTTGCGACGGCAAGGTCGTGAGTGATGTAGAGGTAAGAGACTCCGAACTCCTCCGCCAGCTTGAGCATGATGTCCATGATCGAGATTCGGATGCTGACGTCCAGCATCGAGGTGGGCTCGTCGGCGACCACGAACACCGGATCGATCACGAGGGCACGAGCGATGGCGACCCGTTGCCGCTGTCCACCGGACAGCTCGTGCGGGTAGCGGAACAAGAAGCTCTCGGCCGGTGCGAGGCCCACCATCTCCAGGAGTTCGGCGACCCGCTGTTCGCGCTCCGGAAGCCGCCCGATCCCCTGCACCTGGAGCGGTTCGGCGATCGTGTCGTAGATCGTCCGCCTCGGATTCATAGACTCGTAGGGGTCCTGGAAGATCATCTGGACGCGACGTCGAAAGCGCTTCATCCCGTCCTTGCCGATGTCGGACACGTCCAGCATCTGGTCGCCGTCCTGCAGCTGGATCGATCCTCCCGTGTTGTGCTCGAGCCGGGCGAGGACACGTCCCGTCGTCGTCTTGCCCGAGCCGGACTCCCCCACCAACCCGAGGCTCTCTCCTGACGCGATCTCGAACGAAACGCCGTCGACCGCGTGGATGAACTGGTGAGCTCGCTTGAAGATGCCACGACCGACGGGGAACAGCTTCTCGAGGTTCTCCACCTTGACGAGCGGGCGTTTGCCGTTGGCGGTCATGCCTCCAACCTCCCGAGCGCCGGAACCTCCTCCGAGTGCCAGCACGCAACACGGTGACCTTCAGACAACTCCTTGAATGGAGGCTCATCGGTGCTGCAAATCTCGGTGGCCCACGGGCATCTCGGATGGAAGCGGCAGCCGGTCGGGGGCTTCAGCAGGTCTGGCGGCTCTCCCTCCAGCGGAGCCAGCTTCCTTCTGGGTCCCTTGACACTCGGCGTGGACGCGAGCAGGAGGTACGTGTACGGATGCTTCGGATGCGGGAATACTTCGTCGGTAGGGCCCAACTCGACGAGTTTCCCCGCATACATGACGCCGATCCTGTCGCTCACTTCGGCGATGACGGCCACGTCGTGTGAGATGTAGATGATCGCCATGCCGAGAGCTTCTTGCACGTGCTTCAGCTCGCGCAGGATCTGGTCCTGAACGATGACATCCAGTGCGGTTGTCGGCTCGTCGGCGATGATGATCTTCGGATCGCACGAGAGTGCCATCGCAATGATGGCCCGCTGCCGCATCCCGCCTGAGAACTCGTGTGGATACCTGTCCATCATCACGGGTGCCAAACCCACGAGCTCGAACAGCTCGGCAATCCGCTCGCGCCCTTCGGTCTCCAGCATGTCCGGGAAATGCTGTTCCATCGCTTCCCAGATCTGATCACCGACCTTGTAGACCGGGTTCCACGCATTCATCGCGCCTTGGAACACCATGGAGATGTCACTCCAGCGGTGCTTGCGCATCTGGTCGTCGGTCAGCCTTGCGACGTCGGTGCCGACGAGTATGACCTTCCCGTCCACGATGCGGGCGTTGTCGGACAGAAGACGGATGAGCGTCATCGCGATCGACGTCTTCCCGCATCCCGACTCTCCCACCAGTCCGAGCGCTTCGCCTTCCGCGAGGGTGAAGCTCACATCGTCGACCGCTCGCACCTCGCCCTCTTTGACGGCGTAGTGCATGGTCAGGTGTTGCACATCGAGGACGGGTTTGGCGACGAACGCCCGTTGGTCGAGGCTCATCGGATCAGCGTCTCCTGAGTCTGGGGTTGACGATCTCATCCATGGCACGTCCCACCAGGTAGAAGGAACCCGCGAGCAGCGTGACCGACATCCCGGCAGGAAGCAGGAGCCACCAGTAGCTCGCGCTCGAGAGGAGGTAGCCCTGGGAGTTCGCTGTGTAGATCATGATGCCCCAGCTCATGTTGATATTGAGCAGGCCGAGGAACGACAAGGTGGCCTCGCTCGAGATGGCGTCGGTTACCGAGAACATCATGTAGAGGAAGCTCAACGGCAGCACGTTGGGGATGACGTGGCGGAAGATGAGGTGCATTCTCCCTCCGCCGGCGACCCGGGCGGCGTCGATGAACGGCTTGACAGATACGGAGAGCGCCTGGGACTTCAGGATGATGGCTGTTCCACCGAACCCGGACAGTACCCCGATGAGGATTGCGAGGTGGAGGAGTTCGAAGTGGAACAGTGCGGAGAGCACGATGAGGATAGGCAAGAAGGGCACCAGGATGATCAGGTCCGCGAGCCGCATGAACATCGTGTCGACGATTCCGCCGAAGAACGCAGACACTGAACCGACGGTCGTGCCGATGCCAACGGTCACCAGTGCCGCGACGATGCCCAGTATGAAGGCTGCCCTCGTCGAGTACATGAGCTGCGACAGTACATCACGGCCGAGAGGGTCCGTACCGAGCAGGTGCTCTCGTGACGGCCGTGCGGGCTGCTCAGACACATCCAGAGTGTCCCCGACCTTGAGCAGCGGGTTCTGGAGCCGAGCACTGAACAGGTCGATCTGCGTTGTCGGATCGGTCACCTCGTTGTCCGGAACGATGAGCTTCTGCGTAACGGGGGCGTCGTAGCCGATGACCGGGTCATAGATCCTGGGATCCCACACCGTGTGCATGAGGATCGGGTGCGCGAGCGCCATGAGCCCGTAGAGCACGATGATCGACAATCCGACGATGCCGATACGGTTGGAAACGAAGGAAGACCACCCCTTCCTGAACCCCCGCCATGCCAGACGAAGTCGAATCCTCCAGAGTGCTTCCTCCGGAGCGGCAACGGCGCCTTCGCGTAGATCAGGCAGGCTCATTGGTCAGTCTCCCACTCGTATGCGCGGATCGAGGTACATGTAGGCGATATCGACGACGATGTGCGCGACCAGCGCGAGGATGGCGATGAACGTGAAGGATCCGATGATCAGTGGGATGTCCTCCTGGAGCGCAGCGCTCAGGAGCGTTTGACCCATGCCCGGCCACGAGAACACCGTCTCGGTGATGACTCCACCTCCTATCAGGAACGCGAGGCTGATCACCAGCGAGGTCGTCACCGGCAGAAGAGCGTTTCGGGCAGCGTGATGGTCCCTGATCGTCTTCGAAGACAGCCCTTTGGCTCGAGCCGTCAGAATGTAGTCCTCACGCAACGTTTCCAGCATTGATGCCCTCGTCAAGAGCATGGTCCCCCCGAAGCCAATCAATGCCAGTGTGATCGTCGGCAAGATCAGATGGTCGCCGATGTCGAGCGCGTACGGGAGCATCACCGACCAGACGGTCATCCACCACACCACCGCGAACCCCACCAGCAGGATCCGTCCACCCCATACGATGCGCCTGCCGACGACGCGATTGTGCATGCGTCGCGTGAAGATCTCAAGAGCCAGCAACGTCAGGCCCAGCAGCGCGGCTGTCAACAGCATCCGTTCGAACACGGAGTTGGCGTCGAAGGTGTTCGGCTTGTCGAGCCACTTCTCCACATTGAGGAACTTGCCACCTGGGAACAGTTTGAAGTTGAACGAGAAGGTTCGAATCATGATGAGCGCGAACCACGGGTAGAACACGGTCTGGAAGAACACGCCTACGACCGTGATGAGGTTTTCCCCACGTTTCCCTCGTCGCCACGCCAGGACCTTGCCCGACTTGAAACCCACCAGGAACGACAGCAGCGTCGCAAACAGGAAAAGTGCAACGGTTCGCGGAACCCTCTCCTTGAGGATGTCCCATACCGGCCTCGGATACTCGGAGAACGAAACGCCCAGATTTCCCGTGGCGAAGTTCTGCATGTAGTGCAGGTACTGCTGAAGAGGCGTGCCGGTGAGTCCGAGCCGTTCGGCGTATTGGGCGCGGACCTCCGGCGTGAGCTTCGGATTCGAAAGGAACTGGTCACTGATGTCTCCAGGCTGTGCCTGGAGGAGGAAGTATGTCGCGGTGAGGAACACCAAGAAGACGATCAGGCTCTGCGCAATACGCTTGCCGACGTACTTGAGCACCTCACCTCCTCTTCAGCTTTGGGCGGTAGGACCTTAGCAGCGTCACGTACGACAAGGGGAGGACCAGAGGTCCTCCCCTTGTGCTTCTCGTGTGTGGACGTCCCCTACTGGGCGACGTTCACGTCTGCAGGCATGCCGTTCAGCGTTTGCAGGCCATCCAGCACATCGCTGAAGGGGAACACCAGAGTGTTGTTGTAGGCCTCCAGGATCGGCGTCGAGAACAGCACCTCGTACGGGAGGTTCTCAACGACGTTCTGGTCCATCGCCTTCACAGCCGCCTTCGCCGAGTCGATATCGGTTGCGGCCAGGAACTCCTTCGCGAGTGCGTCGAAGTCGGCGTTGTTGTAGCCAGGCGTGTTGAATCCGCCAGTAGCCGAGTCCTGCCATGAAGCGAAGAAGGCCGGCAGAAAGTCAGGCAGCGCCGGGTTGCCGAGACCCCATCCGAGGATGTACATGTCCCAGTCGAGAGCGCCGTCGCCTTCGGCGAAGACCTTGTCAACGATCACGTTGAAACCGGTCGCGTTCGCCTCGAGCGGAATGCCGAGCCAGCTCGCCCACTGGGCGATCCAGATGGCCGTCGTCGACCGAAGCGGGTCGTAGCCGGGTCCGGGAGCCAGCAGCTCGAGACTCGGAACTGCCTTGCCGTTCGGGTCCTTCAGTCCGGTACCGGTTCCAGCCATGAGGTCCAGGTTGTCTGGATCCCACTGCGGAGTCACGTCCCAGGTGAAGCCTGCATCCGTCATGTACTGAAGCGCCTGGTTGAACCTGGCCTCTTCGTCCATGCCCTTGCAGATCTGCTGCACATCCGGGTTCGCCCAGGCGGTGTTGCCCTCGGGCACCGTGCTGTACGTGGGGATGATCGCCCCACCGAGCAACGTCTGGAGGAACTCCTTGTTCGTCAAGCACGCGATCGCCTGCCGGAAGCCCAGGAAACTCATCGGGGACTTCCTCATGTTGAACGACAGGTAGCGGAAACCGTTCGAGGCGTTCGCGATCAGGGTCAGCTCGGGCGAGCCGAGCACTTCGTTCTTCAGGCCAGTGTTCAGACCGCTCGGGTTGAGCATGAACTGAATGTCGCCACTCTTCAGCGCAAGGATGGCGGCGTTCTGGTCCGAGTAGATCGAGTAGATCACGTCCTTGGCGTACGGTCCATCCGTGTACTGGAGGGTCACGTCGCCGGTTCCCGTGCCGTCGTACATCTCGTCGAAGCCCTTGGCGTCGTTCACCTGCTCGAACGTACCGTCGCTGTAGAACTTGTACGTCGTGCCGTTGTAGTAGCTGTCCGGGTTGGCAACGTTCTTCGCGAACGCACCAGGCTCCCGGCTGTCGTAGATGAACGCTCCAGCGGAGGGCTCTCCCTCACCGGACGCAGCTTCGAGCGTCTTCGCGGGATCGTCCGAGGCTGCTGCCTCGTCGGCCACGGACTGCCAGAACTGCTGTGGCATGATCGGCATGAGTCCAATGCCGAACTGCCAAATCGCCAGCCCAGGATCGGATGAGAAGGTGATCTTGACGGTGTAGTCGTCCACCGCTTCAACCTTGATCACACCGTCGACCGTCTCATCGACATCCGTCGTTGCGGGATCGTCAGGCTGGTACTGGGCCAGGCTGGTCGACCAGTTGCCACCGACGCCAAGCTGCGTACCCGTGTCCCACGTGAACACGAAGTCGTTGGCCGTCACCGGCTGCCCGTCCGACCACATGAAACCCTGACGCAAGGTCTGAGTCACAGTCCAGACGTCACCCTCTTGCACGGCTGCTTCAGGAGCGCCTTCCGCGATGCCGGGCACGAGCTGCCACGACGGCGCGGCCAGCGTGAATAGTGATGTGTGCTGGTTTCCGAGAACGTATCCGTTCCACACCGACGACTCTGCGTCCAAGTAGGACCAGTAGTTGTCCGTTGTCAGATCCTCGAAAATGCCAAGCTTGTATGTAAAGCCCGCACTGCCGGTGGCAGCCGTGGTCGTCGTCGCACCGCTTGCTGCGGTCGTCGTCGTTGCGCCTGCTTCCGTGGTAGTGGTGGACTCAGTGGTGGTTCCCTGGCCGCAGGCCGCAGCGACGAGCGCCAACAGCGCCACGACCGCGATCCACGTCCAGAGTCTCCGTGATTTTCTCACAGTACAACCCTCCGTAGGTTTTCCCATTCCTTCATGTTCGCCGGAGCTGCCTTCACGACAGCTCTCGGGAACTGGTCAAAGGTTAGCCCTCGCGATGAGCATCGCCAACAGCACCGGCCCATCATTTGCCAACCGATCGGCGCAAGGAACATGTGCAGACTCGAGCGAACTCAGCGGCGGTACACGAGAAGGCGTTGTTCAATCACCGCACTCCCAAGTCTGATCATCTGGTAGGCAAGCTGTGCGAACCCTTCGCTTGCCTCGTCAGCCCCCATGATGTCTCCGAGATCGACGGGCATCCCCACGAGATGACCGTCACGCATGGTCAGTACGTGGCCCGCTGCCTGATCGCTGATCGGCACGGTGACCACCCCTACTCCCCGGTCGAGCTTGACGACGGCCCCAACGTCGAAACGTTCCATATGTCAATGTTACCCAGATCGAGCCTGACCGCGGGAGCCGCGCGTCGGTACGTTCTGAGGCCGGCTTCGCGCCGTTACGGCCCACAGCCGGCCTCACCAGACTTGGTCGGGCTGGCCGGATTTGAACCGGCGACCTCTTGACCCCCAGTCAAGCGCGCTAACCAAGCTGCGCCACAGCCCGAAGAGTTCGAATGATACCGTCGCTATCCCAGACGTCATCCCCCCAGCCGGTGGACCGCCCACACGATGCCCTGCACGACCCGGTACCCGAGGTAGAGGGCGATCAACACGACGATTGTTCGAAACCCGAACGGACGGGGAGGGACGTCGCCCTCCCCGTCGGCATTCTGGTCAGGCAGGGACGAAGTAGACATCCGTCGGCTTCAGCTTGCTGTTGCGCAGGAACCGGGGTGTGACCTCCATCCCGATCCAGTCGAGCGACACGTCGTCCAGCTCGAGACCCATGATCCGGGTCAGGAACAACGTATTCACTCCCTCGTACTCGATGAGGGCCAGCACGAACGGCGTTTCCGGAAGGAACTCCTCCGATCCAAAGTAGCACACAGTGAACGCGTGAACCTTTGCCGTGCGGTCGGTGATGTCGATCCAGCTCGTCTCCTCGCCCGAGTACATATCGTGACCACGAGGCGTTGCATAGGTGTACCCCGACTCGGGATCCTGGCTGGCGAGGAGTGTCTTATTGGTGACTCCGGCGAACCAGGGGCTGTCCTGTCCGTATGAGTGCAGGTACGTGATCGAATACTCCTGCTCTATCTGCAGCGGTGCCATCCGCTTGAGGAAGGCAAGCGCATCCGGATCCGTTTCGACAGGGAACGGAACACCGTGAACCACGTAGCCGCCGAGTGTCTCTTCTCGGCGGTCTGGCAGCTTCGTCATGTCAGTCCTCCCTCTCGAGCACGCTCACGGTGACGTAGGTGCCTGTCCCGGCATGGGAGTGGATTGCACCCCGTTTCGCGTCGGCCACTTGCAGCATCGAATCCCCGAAGTGGTCTCCGATTGATCCTTGAAGCTGCCAGATGGCGAAGACGCCCTGCATGAGGCCGGTTGCGCCGACCGGATGACCGCAGGCGATCAGGCCCCCTGAAGGGTTGACTGGCGTGATCGGGTCATCGGGCAGGTCGAGCCCATAGTCGATTCCCGGCAAGAACGCCTTTCCTGACGCTGCAAACTCGCCGCCTTCTCCGTAGAGGCACAGCCCCATGTCCTCGTAGGTCTGAAGCTCGGACGACGTATAGGCGTCGTGCAGCTCGATGAAGTCCAACTCGGCGAGCGGGTCCCCGACCCCGGCTTGCCGGTACGCCATGTTGCCTGCGGTGCGGCCCGCCCGGAACGAGTGCACGCCCGGATAGCGGGTGCCGTGTTTCCACAATCTCTTGTAGTAGGCACGCGTCTCGTCGGAGGACTTCTCTTGTTCTGTGGCGTAGTCACGCATGAACGTCTCGTAGTCGACGTGCGGTCGGTCCGACATACGCATTGCATCGGTGCCACGACCGATGCCGGTCACCTTGACCAGGGGACGCGTCACCGCCGCTCCTGCCGCCTCGAGCTTCTCCAGTCCTTCCTCGGAGGCGAGGACCGTGACCGCCGCGCCATCCGACATGACGCAGATGTCGAGCCGCGTCAGCGGCCAGGCGACCATCGGCGCGCTGCGAACGTCTTCGATCGTGTACCGGTTGCGCTTCTGCGCGTACGGGTTGTGATACGCGTTGCGGTGGTTCTTCACCGACACGGCCGCCATCTGTTCGGGGGTGGTTCCGAACTCCTTCATATGGCGAGTGACCATCATGGCGTAGTAGCCCGAATAGAACCCCCCCACCGGGTAGTCCCACGACACGTCCGACGCCAAGGCGATGAACTCGTTTCCCTTCCAGGTTTCCACGTGGCTCATCGTCTCGAAGCCGTAGGCGACACAGACGTCCATGTGTCCGGAGGCGACCGACTTCCATGCCTCCTGGAAACACAGGCCACCGGTCGCGCCACCGCCTTCGACACGGTGTCCTGGTTTCGGGACAAGCCCGAGGTAATCCTGGGCCATGATGCCGGCCATCAGCTGCCTGCTGAAGTGGTCGGAGAAGTACGAGGCGACGGATCCGTCCACCACCGACGTGAACGTTCGGAAGTCGAGCCCAAGATCGGTGATCGCGGCGTCGTACGCCTCCTTGATCACCGCCTGGAACGTCTTGTCCGGACGAGCCTTGGCGAACTTGGACACGCCGCCCGAGAGTGCGTAAACCGTACGCATTGCGCCCTTTCGTGAGTCCGAGGTGGATGCTACCTCGGTGGCGCCTTCCTCCGTCTGGCGATCAACCGAACCGGTGTTCCCGTGAAAGGGAACTCATCTCTCAGTCGTCGCTCCAGATAGCGGAGGTAGCTCACGTCGAGCTCTCCGCCCCCAACAAACAACACAAACGTGGGTGGCGAAGTACCGGCCTGCACGGCGTACAGGATGCGCGACCGGCGTCCCTTCCTCGTCGGCGGAGCATGAGCCTCCTGCCACTCCCGGACCAAGCGATTGAGCGTCCCGGTCCCGACGCGGAACTCCCGCGATTCAAGGACCTCATCGAGGGCCGGTGCGAGCCGGTGAACCCCACGTCCTGTGAGGGCGGAGATCCTCAGGAGAGGCGCCCAACCGACGAACCCAAGTCGATCCACGACATCTTCAATGGCAATCTCTCGTTGTTCTCGATCCGCACCGTCCCACTTGTTGACCAGCACCACCAGTCCAGCGCCTGACTCCTCCGCGGCCTGGGCAATGCGCTGATCCTGTTGCACGATCCCGTCAACGGCATCGACGACCAAGAGTGCAACATCTGCCTCCGCGAGTGTCCCTTTCGCCCGCAGGACCGAGTAGTAGTCCGCCGCCTCCTTGACTTTCGGGGCTCGGCGAATCCCGGCAGTGTCCACTACCCGGAAGCGATGCTCCCCGATCTGCGTGACCACATCGATCGGGTCCCGTGTGGTTCCGGGCGTCGGCGATACCAGCACCCGCTCCTCCCCCAGGAGCCTGTTCAGTAGCGTCGACTTGCCGACGTTGGGCCTGCCGATGATCGCAAGGCTCTTCATCTCCTCGGTGGGTCCTTCTGGAAGCTCGGGAAGGCGCCCGACGACCCTATCGAGCAAGTCCCCTACTCCCCTGCCGTGGAGTGCCGAAACGGCGGAAGGCTCGCCGAGGCCGAGCTGCCATAGCTCGGCCACATCCGGCTCCTGTTTGGCATCGTCGACCTTGTTCGCGACCAGAATCACCGGAGCGTCGCGAAGGAGCCGGGCCACTCGGGCATCATCCTCGGAGACGCCCGTCGTCGCGTCGACCACAAACAGGACGAGATCCGCGGCACCAAGGGCGGCCTCCGCCTGTCCGGAGATCGCGGCGACCAACTCCTCACTCGGAGCGACCTCCCATCCTCCGGTGTCGACGATCAGGAACTCCCTCCCTGCCCAATCGGCACGAAACTCACGACGATCTCTCGTAACACCCGGTTGCTCATCGACGACCGCGATGCGACGTCCCAGCACTCGATTGACGAGGCTCGACTTGCCGACATTGGGGCGGCCGACAACGGCCACAACGGGCGTCCTGCTCACAACGGTTCCTCCGGTCACGCCAACGGTAGTGGAGGCTCGCTGCGCGAGCCCTACCCCCAGTTCTCTGTACCATCTGTCACATGGTCGACCATGTGCTCTTGGCGGAACCTCGCGGTTTCTGTGCCGGCGTCGAGATGGCCATCAAAGCACTCACGTGGATGGTGCGAGTGTTCGACCCTCCCGTCTACTGTTACCACGAGATCGTCCACAACCGCTGGGTCGTGGGCGCGTTCGAGCACATGGGCGTCGTGTTCGTCGACGACATCGCATCCGTGCCGGCCGGGGCGCCACTCATGCTGTCCGCCCATGGGTCCGCCCCCGACGTCGTGGCCGCCGCTGCAGAACGAGCTGGAGTCGTCATCGACGCAGTCTGTCCACTCGTGACGAAGGTCCATCACGAGGTCAAGCGGATGTCCCAGCAGGGTTACGACATCATCTATGTGGGCCACGAAGGACACGATGAGGCGACCGGAACGATCGCCGTCGCCCCCGACGCGATGCACCTCGTCGAACCCAACCAGTCGCTCGATGAGTACAGGCCGCGTGATCAGTCCAAGGTAGCGCTCCTGGCACAGACGACACTCGGCCTCCACGAATGGGAGACGGTTCTCGAGTCGGCACAAGACCGGTTCGTCGGCCTCCAAACGGCCCGACGCAGTGACCTCTGCTACGCGACCACCAATCGGCAGGAGGCTGTCAAGTCCCTCGCCGGCGGCTCCGATGTCATCCTCGTCGTCGGATCGGCGAGTAGTTCCAACACTCAGGCCCTCGTGCGAGTGGCCCGTCGAGAGGGAACGCCGACCTACCGGGTCGACTCAGCCTCCCAGATCGATGACGATTGGCTCGACGACGCCAGGGTCGTCGGAGTGACCGCCGGGGCGTCCGCGCCTGACCATCTGGTTCAGGAAGTCATCGAGAGAGTCGCTCCCCGCGACGGATACCGGCTGCTGTCGGTCACCGACGAAGACGAGTACTTCCCGCTTCCTCGGCAGCTGCGGGGCTTTCTCACCGCGCTTCAGTCGGCTGTCGAAGGGGGGTTTGGGGCACCGGTTCCAGGCCAACCCGGCCCGCTGCAGAACGATCGATCCTGGACTGCCACCGAGGCGCTCGCCGACCTCAAATAGGCCGCACCCAACGGCGGACAGCCAACAGTCCCCAGTCCCCAGCACACGACCCCAAGCGGCTCGAGATCGCGGGGCGACTGTCCAACCGATAGCCAAGCGGCAAGCGAAGCGCTCCACGCGGTGTGTCGCACGCACCGCTACAACATTGCGACGATCTTCGCAACGACCTGCTCGACGGTGAGATCGGATGTGTCGATCACAACTGCGTCTTCCGCCGGGGTGAGCGGTGACACTTCCCGGGATGAGTCGAGCTCGTCGCGCCGTATCAGAGCCTGCTGGACCGAGTCGACTCCTGTGTGTTGCATCTCAGCTGCGCGCCGGTACGCGCGCACCTCGGGTCGTGCAACGAGGAACACTTTCAACTGGGCGTTCGGAAAAACGACCGTGCCGATGTCACGCCCCTCGACCACCGCCCTGCCACCATGGGCGGCGACCCACTCCTGCTGGCGTCGCACCATCTCTCTGCGGACCGACGGGTTCGCGCTCACTTCAGACACGTAGCGGTTGACATCGTCGCTTCTGATTTCGCCCGAAACGTCCTCCGAAGCTATGGAGACGTTGCCGCCCTCATAGCGTACGTCGATCACACGGGCCAGATCTTCGAGTGCCTCTCCTTGGGCACCGTGCCGCAATGCGTCGAGGGTGATCGCACGGTAGAACGCCCCCGTGTCGAGATGCGCGACACCGAGGGCCGTCGCGAGGGCCTCGGCGACCGTCGTCTTCCCGGCCCCCCCGGGCCCGTCGATCGCTATCACATCCATGGCGTCCGGAACCCTAGCCGTCGGCCATGTCGCCTCGACTGCCCAGTCGCCCCCAACGAGGACCGCCATATCCCGATAGAAACCCGGCCAGGTTTTGGTAACGCTTTCATCTCCCGTCACGGTTGTACCTTCCTGCGCCAGCCCTGCGACAGAGAACACCATGGCCATGCGATGGTCGTCGTGCGCGTCGACCACACCCCCATGCCGGATCCTGCTCGTGACGACCACGGCATCGTCCCTTCGGTCAACCCGCGCACCAAGGGTCCGCAGGCCGGTCACGATGCCCGCGAACCGGTCACTCTCCTTGAAGGCCAGTGTGCTCAGCCCCGAGATCCGGGACGTACCTACTGCGAAACCCGCAGCCACTGCCACGACCAACGCTCCATCCGGTGCATCACCCATCTCCGCGTCGACGGCCGTCAGCTCGGTGGGACCCTGAATCGAGACACCCTCTGGTCGCCAATCGACCGTGCACCCCATCCGCTCGAGAACGTCGAAAACCATCAGATCGGGCTGAAGTCGGTCACGAACAACGCCTCGAATCGTCACGCTGCCTCCGGTGACTGCGGCAGCGAGGGCCGGGTATACGGCCAGCGCGACATCCGGGGGCACCGAGAAATCTCTCGGCGCGTAGCCCTGCCCAGTGCTCACCTCGAGCGATCCGGGTTCCAGGGATGAAGCCACCCCGAATACTCCCATGACCTGGACGGTGGCCTCGACAAACGGCTTGGATGCCAGGCGACTCCAGGAAACCGACAATCCCTCGTCCAGTGCCGGGGCGATCATGGCGATGGCCGACACGAATTGGCTGGACGACGAGGCATCGACAGACACCGTCCCTCCGGCCAATGCGCTCCCGTCGATCACGATCGGGAGAGCGTCCCTATCGACGAGGGCGCCCATCGCCCGCAGGGCGTGGATCAGAGGCGCGAGGGGCCGGTTCCTGAGTCGTTCTTCCCCGTCGATGTGCACGTCGGTGCGGCACAATGCCGCGACGGCCGTCAAGAATCGCGCCGTTGTCCCTGACGCGCCGGCCCAGATCCGTGCGCCTGTGCCATCGAGTCCGTTGGCCGAGTCGATGATCAGATCGGCTTCCTCAGCTCGGATGTCGATGCCCAGTGCCCGAAGTCCGTCGATCATCGCATGGGAGTCGTCGCACACGGCGACCCGTCGAAGACGGCTCATGCCTCTCGCCAGGGAGGCGATGACGAGTGCCCGATTAGTGACACTGCGAGATCCCGGCACGTTGACGGTGCCCTCGGCCCTGTGAGGTGTGATGCGGCGCGTCATCGTCCAGCCGCAGCGTAGAGGCTTCGCACCTCTTCCACTCTGAGCTTCCGGCTGTCACCAGGGCGAAGATCGTGGTCGGCCAGCGGGCCGATCGCGGTGCGCATGAGCCGCATGACGGGCAGGCCAACCGCCTCGCACATCCGTCGCACTTCCCGTTTTCGACCCTCGCCCATGACGATCTCGATCAGAGCCTCCGTATCGAGCCGGTCCACGACGCGTACCGACACTGGGCGGGCCACACCATCGTCGAGTTCAACCCCTTCTCGGAGCCGGCGGAGGCGCGCGCTCGTCGCAGTACCAGCGACGCGGACCAGGTACGTCTTCTCGACTCCGTACCTCGGGTGGGTGAGACGCTCGGTCAGGGTGCCGTCGTTGGTCAACAAGATGAGGCCTTCCGAGTCGCTGTCGAGACGACCGACCGGATAGACACGAGTGTCGGACGAGACGAGATCGACGACGGTCGGGCGCCCATGCGCATCATCTGCGGTGCTGATGACGTCGACTGGCTTGTTGAGCAGGTAGTAGACGAGGCCGGGTGCAACCGGCAGTGGGACCCCATCGACCTCGACCGCTGCCGTCTCCGGGTTGATCTTCTGCCCGAGGTGGGCTGCGACGCCATCGACAGTCACCCTCCCCTCCCTGATCATCTCCTCGGCGCCGCGCCGGGAGGTGAGTCCGGAGTGCGCGATCAGTTTCTGGAGGCGTTCCATCATTCGGCGCGGAAGGTCTCCTCCAGCGACTCGACGACCGCCGATGGAGGCACGTGGTCGGCGAGGGGTGGCAACTCGGCCAGCGAGTTGACTCCAACCTTCTCGAGAAACAGGCGGGATGTCTCGTAGAGGGCGGGGTTCCCGGGCGTCGAGAGCCGCTCCCGCTCCTGAATGAGTCCCCTACGCTCGAGGGTTCGCACAGCGGACGCGGAGTCGACGCCGCGGATCTCGGCGATCTGTCCCTTGGACACGGGCTGCTGGTAGGCGATGATCGACAGCACTTCCATCGCGGCCCCGGATAGCCGTGCGGACGATTCCGAGGAGGCAAAGCGCTCCAGATACGGACGGGCCTCCGGTCGCGTGTACAGGCGCCACCCGCCGGCCGTCTCCCGGACGACCAGCCCTGAGCCTCGCTCGTCGAGAGATGCCCGGAGAGCGCCCACGCCACGGTCGACGTCGTCACTCCCCATCTCCAACACTTCTGCGAGGTCCTCTCTCGATACAGGCTCTTCTGCGACGAACAGGATCGCCTCGATCACCCGTGCCAGCTCTGCGTCACCCATCACTCCCACTCGCTTTCGATCGTCAGGTCCACGACCGCGGCTCTGACCTGTATCTCGGCCAGCCAGCCGTTCTGTGTGGCTTCGACCACCCCCCACCGGGCGAGTTCCAACAGGGCCAGAAAGTAGGCGATCACCTCGACCGGCCGCTCGGTGTGCGATACGAGATCTGAGAAGTCCGTCTCGACCTCCTCAACGACACGCTTGCGTAGATCGGCCATCGCGTCGGCGACCGACGGGAGGTCGAGATCGAGATGGTCGAGGTCCGGCTCGGCGATCGCCGACTCGAAGAGCTCTGTCGCGAGCTCGGCCAAGCGAGTCATATCGATAGGTGGGAGTGCATCCGGCCGGGTGGGTACGGGGAACTCGAGGCCCGCCGAGCGGGGAACGTATCGATCGGCCTGCTCCATTCTGTGGGCGATGACGGCAGCTACGTCCTTGAAGGTGACACATGCGAGGAGACGTGCGAGGAGACGATCGCGCTCCTCGATGAGCTCCAGCTCCTCATCGAGATCGAGGCCGTCCGATGTCGGAAGCAGCCGACGGGCCTTCAACTGGATCAGTGTCGATGCGATGAGTACGAACTCGCTGGTCACCTCGAGATCGAGACGTTCGATCTCCTCGATGACCGCCAGGTACTCGTCCACCAAGTCGACGAGGCTCACTGCGGTGATCTCCAGCTGGTGACTGGTGATGAGCTGCAATAGGAGATCCAATGGACCTTCGAATACGGCCGTCTTCACTTCGTGTGTCTTCACTGCGCGCATCATCGTATTGGCAGGCCGGTGTTCGGACGCGCCTTTCGATCTGCGTCGATCAGCAACATCCAGTCCTCGTCCGAGATACTGGCCGGCCGCCGGGCGTGGTGATGGCGCGCGTACTCCACGACGAGATGTTCTGCCCCAACCCGCTCCAGCATCCCGGCTCCGATGGGTCCATGCTCGAGGTACCGGACGAACCGACCCCGCACAGGTATGTGCAGCATGGCCGCGGCACTCGCGAGCACCCGACCCCACACACCGAGTCTCGATGCTTGCTTGCCGACATCGTGCAGCAGCGCCGCCCGGCGAAGCGGTGGCGGAGCGTACCGTGCAACTGCGAGCCCGTGCTGTTGGTCCGCGGACGGCTGGGCGAAGAACAGCGCAGCTTCCTCGTCAGAACGTAGGAGCGAGCCGACCTCGTTCCGCTGCGTCTCGGTCAGTGGCCGGGCTCCGAGCACCTCGAAGAACCTCCTCGCGAGGTGCCGCCAACCCCCCAATCCGATCACGTGAGCCCCACGAACGCTGCCAGCGCGCGAATCGGCACCGAGAGAACCACCGAGAACTGTGGAATCCACAACAGTGCGAAGATGATCAACAGACCGAACGGTTCGATCGAGGACCACACGCGCCTGCCTCGGGGGCCAAAGGCAAGTGGCAGGAGCCGGCTTCCGTCGAGGGGTGGAACCGGAAGGAGGTTGAATACGGCGAGCACCACGTTCACATACGCGAAGTACCAGATGACTTGCTCTACGGTTCCGGTCGTGAACGGGAGGAACACCTTGCCGGCGATCAGGGCGAGTGCCACGTTCGTGATCGGACCAGCGATCCCCACCAGTGCCATGTCACGGGTGGGCCTATGAAGATGCGCCGGAACGACCGGTACCGGCTTGGCCCATCCGAACACCGGTGCCCCCGTGAACGCCAGGACGGCCGGTACCAGCACAGTACCCACCGGGTCGATGTGCACGAGTGGATTCAGCGTGATACGTCCCGCTTTCCTGGCGGTCGTGTCGCCGAAACGTTCAGCGACCCACCCATGCGAAACCTCATGCAGGATCACCGACGGGAACAACACCGCGATGAACAGGAGGTTCTGGCCGAGGCTGCTCAAGAGCGCGATTTGCACTCGAGGCACAACACCGAGTCAGGTCGTGCTTCGAGGCGCGCGCTGGAGATCGGCTTCCCGCAGCGGTCGCACACCCCATAGGTGCCTTCTTCGATCTTTGCGAGGGCCCGGTCCACCATCCCGACCCGTCGAGCCAGGCTCTGGACGAGGCCGATGACCTCGCTTCGTTCTGCCGCAGCGGCACCGGCGTCCGCGAACGACCCTGGGAATTGAACGTCCGAACGCAGGTTCCCCTGATCGGTCGCGCCGAGTTCATCGAGCTGTCGAACCAGCTCTTCGCGCTCGGACTCGAGTGCTGAACGGATGGAGTCCATTGTTCGCTCACCTGCTCCGCGGATGCGACAAAACGTATACCTCGTAAAGGTGTTGGGGCGACACCTTGGTGTATACCTGTGTCGTTGAGATGTTAGCGTGTCCAAGAATCTCCTGGACGGTTCTGAGATCTGCTCCTCCTTCGACCATGTGTGTCGCCGCCGAGTGCCTGAGGACGTGCGGCGAGATTCGATCCTTGTCGATGCCCGCTCTCCGCGCATGACGTTTCACGATCAGCCAGACCCCCTGTCGACTCAAACGCCGTCCACGTGAACTCAGAAAGAGCGCCCCTGGATCGGGACGGCTTCCCTTCAGCTGCATCCTGTCGGGAAGGTACTCTTCGATGGCCGAGACGGCATGTGCTCCGACTGGCACCATCCGCTGATGGGAGCCCTTGCCGGTCACGATCGCCGTCCGTTCCACCAGATCGACCGCCTCGAGATCCAGCCCGACGGTTTCCGCAACCCGCGCGCCGGTCGCGTACATGAATTCGAGCAGCGCGCAGTCGCGACGGCCAAGTGGTGTCCTACGGTCTGGGCCGTCGAGAAGTCGGAACACCTCATCGACACTCAGGGCCTTTGGCAGGCGACGGGGAAGTCGGGGTGTCTCTACGAGCGCCGTCGGGTCGTCCCTGGCAAACCCCTCCCCAACGAGAAACCGGTGGAAACCTCGGAGCGAAGCGATCTTGCGAGCGACGCTGGACGGAGCAAGCGACGAACCATGCAGTGTCGCCACGTACTCGACGACCAGCCCGGTCGTCGGCTGCCGCCCCTCGAGGAATGCTGCGTACTGACCCAAGTCACGTCGGTACGCTGCAAGCGTGTTCGACGCGAGTCCCCGCTCAACGGCGAGTGACGACAGGTACTCCTCTATCCCCTCCTCGATTGTCACTTCGGCAGCCGCGACAGGAGCTCCGTCGGGTTCGTGTAGGCCAATCCGAGGCTTGCGGCGACAGCCTTGTGGACCACGTGTTCACCGATCACATTCAATCCCAGAAGCAGCTCAGGGTGCAACGCGACTGCACCCGCGACTCCGTTGTCGGCGAGCGCCAGCGCATAGGGAAGTGTCGCGTTGGTGAGTGCGTAGGTTGACGTGTGGGGAACCGCCCCAGGGATATTGCCGACCGCGTAGTGAACGACGTCGTGCAAAACGTAGGTCGGGTTCTGATGCGTTGTCTCCCTGCTCGTCTCGAAACACCCGCCCTGGTCGATGGCGATATCAACCAGCACCGCTCCTCGCTTCATCTCCTTCACGGTGGCTTCGGTCACCAGCTTCGGGGCGGAGGCGCCGGCCAGCAGTACTGCCCCTATGACCAGGTCCGCTTCCCGGACCTGCTCTTCGATGGTGAGCAGATTCGAGGACAACGTCAGGATCCTGCCGCGGTAGATGGCGTCGAGCGACTGCAGTTTGCGCGCGTCCGTATCGAGGACCACGACTTGCGCGCCCAGTCCGGCCGCCATCATGGCTGCGTTGGCTCCGGCCATCCCGGCACCGATGATCACGACCTTCGCCGGCATCACACCAGGCACACCACCGAGGAGAATGCCTCTCCCCCCGTGTGCCTTCTCGAGGAAGTAGGCACCCGCCTGAGTTCCCATCCTCCCGGCGACTTCCGACATCGGCGCAAGGAGCGGAAGGGCCCCGCCGGGAAGCTCGACCGTCTCATAGGCGATGCCGATGGCCCCGCTCTGGAGCATCGAGTCCGTCAGCTCGGGATGGGCGGCGAGATGGAGATAGGTGAACAGCACCTGCCCGCTCCGAAGCATGGCCACCTCCGGCGGCTGTGGCTCCTTGACCTTGAGCACCATGTCGGCCGTTTCAAAGACGGCGTCTGGCGAAGGCAGGATCTCGGCTCCCTGCAGTGCGTACTCCTCGTCGTGGATGGTCGATCCCTCTCCCGCCTCTGTCTGGATGACCACACGATGCCCTCGATCGACCAGCTCGCGTACGCCGACTGGCGTGATGGCGACACGGTGCTCACCCGGCTTGATCTCCTTGGGGACTCCAATGATCACGGTTCGAACTCCCTTCTCAACGCCTGAAGCCCTATGACGGTCTTCGCATCCACGATTGTTCCTTCTTCAACCCTACGCAGTGCTTCGGCGATCGGCATCCTCACCACGGCGGCATGCTCTTCTTCGTGCCCTTGAGGACGTGCCGGCACCCGCTCGAGGTCCCAGCCGATGAAGAGCCATATGCGCTCATCGGAGAAACCGGGCGTCGTGTAGATTCCTCCCAGACTGGTCAGTCTGCCCGGTCTCCACCCGACCTCTTCTTCGCACTCGCGAGTGGCGGTGACCTCCAAGGGTTCTCCGTCGATGTCACGTTTTCCTGCGGGTATCTCCAGCAAACGGTCTCCTACCGGCACCCGTTCCTGCTCGATCAGAATCACGTCATCACCGATCACGGGCACCACCGCGACTGCACCAGGATGGTGCACGACGATCCGCAGCAGGTGCCGCCCATCGACCAGAAAGTGGACACGCTCGATGGCGAGGAACGTACCCCCTTGAACGAACCGCTTACCGAGCGTGATCACCGAGCCTGCGGCTCCCGCAGGTCGACCGTGTCGCGGTCCTCGAGGAGTGCGGCACGATAGCGCAAACCCGCTCGCACGAGTCCGAGAAACAGTGGGTGCGGATCATCAGGACGGGAACGGAATTCGGGATGGAACTGAGTCCCTATGAAGTACGGATGGCTCGGCAACTCGACGATTTCGACGAGCGCGTCATTCGGAGATGTTCCAGACAATCGCAGCCCGGCTTCTTCGAGGTCCTTGCGATAGCGGTTGTTCAGCTCGTACCGGTGCCGGTGCCGTTCGTAGATGAGCTCCTGGCCGTACAACGAACGGGCAAGCGACCCCTCTGCGAGTTTCGCGGGGTACAGCCCGAGCCGCATGGTGCCGCCCATCTCCGAGACGTCTTGCTGGCTCTCCATGAGATCTATGACCGGGTGGGGGGTCATCGGGTTGAACTCTGCGCTGTCGGCCTCACTCAATCCGAGCACGGACCGGGCGAACTCGATAACGGCGCATTGCAGACCGAGGCACAGCCCAAGGAACGGGATGTTGTTCTCGCGGGCGTAACGAATCGCAGATATCTTGCCCTCGATACCCCGGATCCCGAATCCGCCGGGGACGACGATGCCGTCGACGCCTGCCAGATGTTCACTCGCAAGCAGGCCACCCATGTCGTCGCTGGGAATCCACCGGAGTTCGAGCACCGCGTCGGAGGCGGCTGCCGAGTGCCGGAGCGCCTCCACCACCGACAGATAGGCGTCTGGGAGATCGACGTACTTGCCGACAAGCCCGATCGTGACTGGGCGGGTCGCCCGGCGAGCCCGATCGACCATCTCACGCCACGCTGTCAGATCGGGTGGAGCCGTGTCGAGTTGCAGTCGTCTCGTGACCACCGTATCGAGGCCCGCCTCGTGGAGGTCGAGGGGCACCTCGTAGATGTTCTGGGCGTCGAGTGCGTTGACAACCGCGTCCTTGGACACGTCGCAGAACAACGAGATCTTCTGGATGGCGTCGACCCCGATCGGCCTGTCGGAGCGGACGACGATCACATCGGGGCGGATTCCGCGACTCCGTAGCTCCGCGACCGAGTGCTGAGTGGGCTTGGTCTTCAGCTCCTCCGAAGCGGCGATGTACGGGACCAGAGTTACATGAATGAACACCGTGTTGTCAGGGCCGAGGTCGTTGCGGAGCTGTCGTATGGCCTCGAGGAATGGGAGACTCTCGATGTCGCCGACCGTCCCTCCGACCTCCGTGATGACCACATCGATCTCACCTCGATCCCCGATGCGCCGAATCCTCGACTTGATCTCATTGGTGATGTGAGGAATCACTTGTACGGTGCCCCCCAGATAGTCACCCCTGCGTTCCTTCTGAATCACCGACAGGTACACCGATCCGGTGGTGACGTTCGAGTCACGCCTGAGATTGACGCCCGTGAAGCGTTCGTAGTGGCCGAGGTCCAGATCGGTCTCGCCCCCATCATCGGTGACGAACACCTCGCCGTGCTGGAACGGATTCATGGTTCCTGGATCGACGTTGATGTAAGGGTCGAGCTTCTGGTTGACGATGCGGAGACCCCGGGATTTGAGGAGCCGCCCCAGCGAAGATGCGGTGATTCCCTTGCCGAGGCTGGAAACCACACCACCCGTTACGAATACATATTTCGCCACGGGACGTCATCGTAGCAGCCCTGAACGAACCGCCGAGGATCTCAGTCGGAACCGGCCGCGGCCAGGAGCTCCTGGGCATGCAACCGCCCCTGAACGGACTCGGGCAACCCCGCGAGCATCCGCGAGAGTTCCCTCAGCCGAGATTCACCGTCGACCCGCTCCACGACCGCGGATGTGCCCACCCGGGTCACAACGAGGTGGTGGTCGGCGAATGCGGCGACTTGAGGAAGGTGAGTGACACACAACACCTGGCGTCCCTCGGCCAGCCTGGCGAGCTTGCGACCGAGAACGAGTGCCGTCTCCCCACCGACGCCCGCATCTATCTCGTCGAACGCGAGAATCGGCGCGTCCCCGGCGTGACCCGCCAACCGAAGAGCGAGGACGACCCGGCTCAGCTCTCCCCCGGACGCGATGCGCTCCAACGGACCGGGGGTCATGCGGGGATCAGAAGAGAACGTCACCTTCACTGTGTCCGCCCCGTCGGGGCCCGGAACAGACGGCTCGACAGTGATGGACAGGCGAGCATCCCCGAGTCCCAGATCCGCGAGCTGCACTGCAACATCGGACTCGATAGCGGTCGAAGCCATGCGCCGTAATTCGACGAGTACGGCTCCAGCCGCGTCGAGTTCCGCTCGTGCAGCATCGAGTTCGGCCCCCAAGGTGTCCGCATGGTCCAGCAATCGCTCGAGTTCCTGGAGACGGTCTTCGGCCTCTTCCGCGAATGCGAGCACCTGCTCGAGAGTGGTGCCGTACTTGCGTCGCAGCTCGGCCAAGCGCCCGAGGCGAAGCTCGACCTCCTCGAGCACTGCCGGATCGTGTTCGATGGACTCTGCCATCTCGCGTACGAGTCGGGCGAGATCCGCGGAGAGGACGCCGAGCGTGTCGGCCGCCTCAGCGAGCTGGACGCTTGTCGGGTCCACCCTCGCCACGTTCCGGAGCTCCCCTATGACCTCGCCGGCAGCGTCGATGACCGTGTCAAGAGCACCTCGGGCATGGTCGAGCCGGTCGGTCAGCTCCCCTGCACTCCGAAGGCGAGCCGCCCGGCCCGTGAGGATGTCGTCGTCTCCTTGCCGGAAGCCGGCCGATGTGATGTCCTGGAGCTGATAGCGCAGGATGTCCCGTTCACGCTCCAGGGCCTCCCTGTCACCACCGAGCAGTTGGAGATCATCCTCGAGTCGGCGAACCTCCTTCCATGCGTTCCGGTAGCGCTCGATCGCTGCGACGTCGTTCACGGTGCTGTCGACGAGCGCACGCAACGCGGAGGGTCTCAGCAGGTGGAAGCGGTCGTCTTGTCCAACGATCTCGATGAGGTCGTCCGTCCGATCGTCGAGGACGCGGTTCGGCACCATCTCCCCGTCGAGGTAGGCGCGGCTCCCCCGACCACCGATTCTGCGGGTGAGCACCATGTCGGTCCCATCGACAATGAGACGGCCCTCCACGAGGGTCTCGTCGCCGTGTGGACCGATCGCATCCGACGGTGCCCGCTGGCCGGTCAGCAGCCTCAGCGCGCCGAGCAGCATGGTCTTGCCGGCTCCGGTTTCTCCGCTCACCACGGTGAGACCCTCTCCAGGCTCGATCCGGACGTCCTCGAGAATCCCGAGGTTCATGACCCTCAGTTCATCGAGCACCTTCAGCCACCCACCGACCTTCGGTCCTCGTTGAGGTGAAACTTCTCTTTGACCCTCGTCGGAAACGAGGTTCCGGAAACCTCGATGAAGCGCGCCCGGTTCGTTCCACGTTCGATCGAGATCTGGTCGCCACGGCCTGCGGTTCCGAGCGAGCGTCCGTCCACGCTGACGGTCGCCGGCCGATCCGCAACCAGCGTACAGCGGAGCTTCGAATCCGGATGTAGGAGCAGACTCTTGGAGAAGAGTGAGTGTGGCGCCAAGGGTGAGATGATGAGTGTCTCGACCTCGGGAGCGACAAGCGGGCCGCCCGCCGACAGACTGTATGCGGTGGAACCGCTCGGAGTCGCGAACACGAGACCATCGGCGTGGTAGTCGATGAAGCGCTCCCCGTCGACCATCACCTCAATGGAGATGATCGAGTGCCCCTCGGTTTTTTCGACGACGACGTCGTTGATCCCCTCGACTCCGGACGAGCCGTTCATGCTCGCCTGAATGGTCATCCTCGACGACTCCTGCCAGGTGCCGGACGCCAACACGTCGAGCGCCCGGTCGAGCTGGGCAGGCTCGACGTCCGCGAGAAAGCCCTTGCGACCAACGTTGATGCCGAGCAGAGCCGCTCCGGCTTGGAGGGCGATGCGACCCGCCCACAGCACCGTTCCGTCTCCTCCGACACCGACCACAGCATCAATGTCATCGTCCGCCCCAACGATCTCGATCCCACGAATGCGGCACCCTTCTCGAAGGCGTTCCGCGACGACACCCGCTTGCGGGCGATCCTCGTGCACAACCAGTGCCAGTCTCACGTGCTCAACCTCAGAGTCATCATGCTATGGATACGGGACGTACGATACCCCCTCGTCGAGATCCGCCGGAGCGGCGTGCAGGTTCCCCTCCCCGCACCGGGCCCACAGCAGAAACTCGATGTTCCCGTCCGTACCTTGCAGCGGTGAACGCATGAGGCCCCTCGTGCCGAGTCCTGCAGCAGCGAAGCATCCGATCACCTTGTCGACCGCTTCGAGACGTACCAGTGCGTCGCGGACGATCCCGCCCTTGCCGACATGCTCCCGACCTGCTTCGAACTGAGGCTTCACGAGCACGATGTAGTCGGTTCCCGACCTGCCACACGCGGCCAGGACAGACACAACAACGCACAGCGAGATGAACGAGAGGTCCGCGACGACGATGTCGAACGGGGCGCCGAGGTTCGCCGGGTCGGCGTGTCGGACGTTCGTGCGTTCGATCACGCGAACACGAGAATCAGTCTGCAATCGCCAAGCGAGCTGCCCGTACCCAACGTCGACCGCAGTGACGGATGCTGCGCCGGCCTGGAGCAGACAGTCGGTGAACCCACCGGTGGATGCGCCCGCGTCGAGGCAGTTGGAACCTTCGACGTTGATGGGGAAGACGTCGAGTGCACCGGCGAGCTTCTCGCCTCCGCGCGAGACGAAGCGTCGTCCGGAGTCCCCGATGGAGATCGATACCTGGTCGTCGACCAGCGTGTTCGCCTTACCTGCAGGGAAACCGGCGACCGAGACAAGTCCGCGTGCTATCAGGTCCTTCGCGGCGGATCGGCTTTCGGCGAGCCCCCTTCGGACGAGCTCCACGTCGAGGCGTCGACGTGTCAGGCGGACGGCTCCTCGTCCATCTCGAGGCGGCTCGCGAGCAATTGCGCGAGTCGTTCGGCGATCTCGGCCGCTTCTGCGGGGTCGGCGTCCGCGAGTTCGGCGAGAAGCTGGGCCACGTGCGTATCATCCATCGCTGGCATTATCACAGACCACCACGACAGGAGAGGTCATTTGATTCCGATCCGTGACGCGAATCCTGGTGTCACCCGGCCGTTGGTCACCTGGCTGATCATCGGTGTGGCGACCTTCGTGTTCTTTTTCGTGCAACCCCACACCGAACAGGCAGCGTACGAATTCGACCTTGCACACGCCGCGATTCCCTGCGAGCTGTCGTCCGGAGCGCTTCTCGATCACGGAGATCTCAACGGATGTTCGGACGTCTCGAGCCCACCCCCGCTCTTTCCAGAGAAGACCCTGTGGGAGAGCGTCCTCGTTTCCATGTTCCTGCACGCGAGCTTCTGGCATCTCGCCGGCAACTTGTGGGTGCTGTGGATTTTCGGCAACAACGTCGAGGACGCGTTCGGGAAACTCGGGTATCTGATCTTCTATCTGCTCTCAGGGGTTGTTGCGACCGCCACGTTCGTGCTGTCGACACCAAACGCCACCACGCCGCTTGTCGGGGCCTCCGGCGCGATCGCGGGAGTGATGGGGGCCTACCTGGTCCTCTATCCGAAGGCGAGGATCGTCTCGGTGTTCCCGATTCTGTTCTTCCTCCCCATTGCCCTCCCTGCCGCCCTGTTTCTCGGTGTATGGCTCGTAGGCCAGTTCTTCGTGAGCGGGACGGGCGTCGCCTGGCAGGCGCACATCGGCGGGTTCTTGTTCGGAGCGGTGGTCGCGATGGTGCTGCGACCGGCGCTCCTCGCGCACCGGCGTCGCCTCACACGGGGTCGATTCGTTCAGGCAGGTTGACGATCGAGTCGATGATCACGTCGGGCTCCAGTCCCTTGGGAACGTCCTTCTCAGACGTGGCGATCCCTGTGAGCACGAGCGCTGCGTGCCACCGTTCGGCCCTCGCCATCGCCAGGTCGGTTTCGGGCCGATCCCCGACAACCCACACGGGTCCGGGCTTGATCCGCTCTCTGATGAGGGCACGAATCGCCGAGTGAGGCTTGCCCGCGACCAGCGGTCGCACGCCCGAAGCGACCTCGATCGCCGCCACGATCGCACCGGCTCCAGGATGGATCCCCCCCGAACCCGGGAACGTGACGTCGGTATTCGTCGCGATGAATCGAGCGCCTCCGCGGATAGCCGTGGCGGCGGCGTCCAGCTTCACGTAGGAGAACTCCCTGTCGAGCCCTACGACAACTGCCCGTGCGGCAGCCGGGTCCTCTGTCATCGGAATGGATCTGGCCGAAAGCGCTTCGACGATACCGTCCCCACCGACCACCATGGTGTCGGGTTTGTCCGATTGGAGAATCGTCGCTGCGGCCTCCGCCGATCCCAGAATCTGATCGACGGACGCCTCGTATCCGCTGATCTCTGCGATCTTCCTCGCTGTCGCCTCTACGGTCGCGATCGAGTTGTTGGTCACAAAGAGAATCGTGAACCCTTTCGACTCCAGTTGTCGTAGCGCGTCAGCTGCCCCTTCGATAGGCGTCGATCCGCGGTAGATCACCCCGTCGAGATCGCAGACGATATTGCCTTGCCTTTGGTCACTCGCTACAACTTCGGACATGTTCACACCCTTCCGAGGCTCCTACTTCGCCGATGACGTGGCCGCCTCGACGAGCCCGCCGTACGACATGATCGACGATGTCGCCCCGTTTCGGGAATCGTCACCCCACAACATCGCCCGCCTGCTCCTCCCCCAGTCCCACGATCAGGCTTCTCGACTGCTCTCGAGTTGGAGGAGTTCTGGGGCGATTCGAACAGATCCGACACCACGAACCTACTTGTACACGATGCAGTTTCGTGCGAACGATGGACTCGCCAGGGAAGCTCGCGGTGTCGTCGGTGCGATAGAGGTCGAGGAGTTCGGACCCCGGGTTCTCGCGCACGAGGAGACCATGAGCCGTACAGGCGCAGATCGCCGGCAGCTCCTCGAAGCGACCCAAGCCAACCTCGACCTCATCATTGCATTGTCACCCTCTCGCGCGCTTGCCCGCTTGTTGGAGCCGACCGGACCGCCTCGATGGGTTGTTGAACGTGAGGGCGTACGCCATGCCGTGTACGACCTGTACGATCCGAACGTCGGTCCGGCCATCGACGCACACCCTCTGGCGATCGCCGACGGACACCACCGCTACTCCGCTGCTCTCGAGTTCCGTGCATCGCGAGGAGTCCCAGGACCCTGGGACTCGATCATGGCCTTCGTCGCGCCCGCCGAAGGAAGCGGTCTAGACATCAGGCCGATCCACCGATTCTTCCCTGTTCTCTCCTGGACCTCGCCCGAAGGCCGCTTCGATGTTCGCCAGGGACCGGCGGTCGTCCCGACCGAACCCGGGACGATCACGGTGGTGCTCGAGTCCGGTTCGTGGCACCTGATCCCCCGACCGGAGGCGCTTCAGCAGCTTCCCCGTCCGTGGCAGCTCGCGAGTACTGCGGTCGCCCGCGAGCTGCTCTACCCGACCCTCGGCGTGCACGAGAGCGAAGCGGAGTTCCACGGAGATCCTGATCGACTCCTTCGTCGCCTCTCGGACCACGCAGAGGGCGCTGTCATGTTGATGGCACCCGTCCCTGATGAGGCCGTCTCCGAGGCCGCTGATGACAACGTGCGCTTTCCCCGCAAGACGACCCTGTTCATGCCAAAGCCGCTCGCCGGGTTGATCTTCAGATCCTTCTCTGATCAAGCACCTGCATGAGGTCCACCATCGTGGGTGTGACCGGACGTAGCAGTACGGCCTCCAACGGCACCCACTCGACGGCGGCCGCATCGTCGCCGACCGCAAGCTCACCGCCCACCACGGTCGCGTAGAAGTCGATCAAGGTGTAGTGCCACTCCGGAGGATCACCGGGCCCAATCGCGTCGCCGGCCCATGCGATGTCGCCGACCGAGACGACATAACCCGTCTCCTCGAGCGTCTCACGCGAGACGGCGTCTCGCAGGGTCTCACCGTACTCGACCTTGCCTCCCGGCACCGCCCACAATCCCTGGTTCGCTCCCCTGCCCCGCCGGATCAGCAGCAAGGATCCGTCTCGAATGACGACGGCACCCACGCCTGGGACCGGGCGGCGGTCACTCATCGTGGTGCATGATGATCAGCCGCGCCTTGAAGCCCTCCCCTTCGAAGAAGTTCTTCGCCGCACGATGTCCGGGTAGCACCGATACATCGAATGAACCAATGCCTCGTGTTTTCGCTTCTGATTTCAGTAGGCTCATCATCGCCTCGCCCACACCCACTCCTCGAGCTTCCGGGTGTGTGTACATGATCTCGATCTCGCAGATGGGTGGTGTCAGGTCAGCCACGAGGAATCCGACCGGCACGCCGTCGAAGAGGCCGACGACGCAGCCACCGAGCCTCGAGTCAAGCGTACGCTCGATGGGCTCGGGGAGCCCGTCCGTCACCGACCAGCCGGGCCGGAGCGCCGCCATCTCCTCGTCGAGCAGTCGGTAGAGGCGAATCAGATCGTCGACATCATCTGAAATGGCGAACCTCGACGATGGGCCCGTCACCGTCGATCCCTTCGTGTCACACCCCATTTGGTGACCAGCCACATCGCTTCGAGCACGATAGGAAGCCCCATCTTCGACTTCCCAGCCGTTCGGTCTCGGAACGTGATGGGAACCTCCTCTATTCGCATGCCTTCCCGTACGGCTCGCCAGGTCATCTCGACTTGGAACGCATAGCCGGACGCGAGGCACGTCTCTGGATGCAGACGGGTGAGCGCTTCCTTCCGGAACGCCCTGAATCCCCCAGTTGCGTCGTTCACCGGCAGTTGAAGCATCAGCTTCGCGTACGTGTTTCCGCCCTTCGAGAGCATCCGCCGGTGAAATGGCCAGTCGGGTACGCCACCTCCCTCGACGTATCTGCTCCCGATCGCGAGGTCCGCTCCCCGTTCGACTGCAGCGACGAGTCTGGGAAGAGTGGCGGGATCGTGCGAGAAGTCGGCATCCATCTCGCACAGGATCTCCGCACCGGCGCCAATGGCCTGGCGGAATCCGTCTGCATAGGCGGGTCCGAGACCCTGTTTCGAAGTCCTGTGGAGGACACGCACCAGTTCACTCTCGTGCGCCAGCCCGTCGGCCAGGTCACCGGTTCCGTCGGGAGAGTTGTCGTCGACCACCAGTACGCGATACCCAAACCGGGTCACCGAGTTGACGATGGATGAGAGATTCTCTCGCTCGTTGTACGTGGGTATGACAACGGCGACAGACGAGGGATCAGTCGGCACAGTCCTTGCAGATTAGCTTCCGCTTGTTGGCGAGCTGGCTGGTGCGTTTGACCAGGAAGCAGGACTGACACACGAATTCGTCTCCTCGGATGCTCTCGGCGTCCGCATCGAGAGTGAGCTCAGCTCTTCGGATGGCTCGAAGTTCCGCTGCTTCGTCGAGGAGGAGCGTCTCCGCTACCTCGTCGTCGAGGAGTTCGAGTTCTTCGGCCTCGAGTTCTTCCAGGGCTTCTTCGTTCTCTTCGGCGGCTACTTCGTCCTCGTCCTCATCGTCGCCCCCGTCTTCGACCTCGTCCTCCTCGACGTCGGCGCTGCTGGAGCTCGCGTCGCCGAAGCCTTCTGCGAGATCGAGACCCAGGTCGTCCAGGTCGAGGCCATCTTCATCGTCGTCGACCTCGTCTGCATCCTCGAACTCGTCGATGTCGCCGGCGTCCTCTTCGTCCAACTCCTCGAGGTCGTCCGGCGCGTCAACTTCCTCGTATTCGAGCTCGTCGTCCACGTCGTCGAAGGTGTCGCGATTCATCTCGACTTCCCTGTCTCCGGAATCACCCTGCCCCTCAGCCGGAGGGGCGGCGAGAGTATACCCACTCCTGTCGAAGTGTGGTGAAACGTTCGAGAGAGCGTTCTACGGGTCGAGAATCTTGATGGAGAGCGCAGATCGAATAATGCTGCCTCGTATCGATCCCTCCCCGAAGTATTCACCGTCGGCCTCAATCGGCCAACCATCCGCAACCTCCAGCGTGAAGGTCTCGGCTGTGAAGTGATGGATGTTGGGTTCGTCAACATGGGCGCCCGACTTTGCGAGCCACCACAAGCGCGGGATGTCTCGTTTCGTTGCCTCGAACACCTGGATGTCGAACAATCCGTCCGACACCGATGCCTCAGGGGCGATCTTCCATCCACCGGCGAAGTAGCGGCCATTCGCGAACACTGCGAGGAGCGAGCTCCCTCGGAATTCGTTCCCACCAGCGCGAACCGTCATCGTGGCGAGCTGCACCCTCGGGTACACGAGCCCGAGGGCAAGGTGGTACTTCACAGATCCCAGCCATCGCGGTAGACGCATCGATCGGTGCAGTACGGCCGCCGTGAGGCCTGACTCCGCGCAGTTCACGAACCTTCTCGATCCCCACCGTCCTTCCAGAACCCCCACGTCCACGATGGCAATGGCATCCCCGCGCAGCGTTGCCACGGCGTCCTCGATGCGCTGGGGGATCTCAAACGACCTGGCGAGGTCCGAGCCAGATCCTCCGGGGAGTAGCCCGAGTACTGGTGGTGTCGACCAAGGGTGTGAGAGGAGTTGGTCCGCCACCAGGTTCGCAGTCCCGTCGCCGCCGACAGCCACAAAGCGCGTCCGCCCCTCCTCGACGCCGGCGTCCACCGCTATCCGCATGGCTGTCGGTGTCGTGGGCACAACGACGTCGGCGCCGATCCCGTACGCTGCCAAGGCCCCCCGAGTCCGCTGGTCGGCATGCCGACCCTTCCCGGCGAGCGGGTTGACGAGGACGAGCCACTCACTCATGTTCATGCCTCGGAGCCGCCACGACGCCGCGATCCATTGCCCTGATCGCTTCGACCATCGGGCTCCTGAGCCGAGGAATTGCGTCCCGTACCTGGCGCATCACATCGAGCAACTGGCGAGAGGTTCGTACGAAGTCGCCCGCACCGGCAACGTCGGGCAGCTCGTCGAGGTCGGCGCCCGATGCCCAACGGTACGCGGCATCCATGAAGCCCCTCTCCGGAGGACGTGTTCGAGGCAGACGCAGGGACTGCTCCCGGTCGACGAGCCCTTCCCACAACGATTCCACCTGCACGCCTCGCTCTGCGAGGCCTGGTGTGGGCCACTCCTGTGTGATGGTTTCGGCCCGGCGGGCCTCGTACACGGTCATCGAGATCAGCGACGCCATCTCGGCCGGTTCGAGATCGTCCAGCAGTCTGTTTCGAATCGCTTCGCAGAGCAACACATCCGTGTCCGAGTAGATCGATCTGAGTCGTTCCCCCTGCTCGGTCAGCGACCATCCCTCCACGTAGCCCAACGCTTCCAACAACGCGAGGATTCGATCCAGTTCGTCGATGAGGCTGCCGCTCGTCCTCTCGAGTTCAGCGTGGAGGCGATCGACCCGACGCTGAAGCCTCGTCAAGCGCCTGTGGGCAGCGGCGTGTGCCTCGCGATCGGGGCACGAAGCGACCGGATGCCGAGTCATCCCATCGACGATCCGTCGAGCCAGGTGCTTCCTGTACGCGGCATCGACGGTCACCCTGCGGGCATCATCGACGGCCATCCATCCAACCTTCTGCGCGTCGCGATAGATGCGAGGGTCCAACGTCAACAGTCGTCCATCCTCCGTCATCATCACCAGTTCGACTCGTTTTCCGTGCCGGCGTTTCACGACGATGCCACGACCCTCGGTGGTCTCGAGGATGTCACCCACGTCGTATGACCCTGAGTGCTGCATCTGTCGGACATAGTCGCCGACATCGCCCCGCTCACACGTCGCCCTTGTGCGGAGCTCCTCGAGTTGCAGCTCTTGACGTTTCAGCAACCGCCGTCTTGACGCGATTCCTTTCGACGCGAGGAACTGTCCGAAGGACGCTCCAAGGAGGCGCTCTGCCCGATCACGCGGGTAGTTCGCGATGAGATTCACAGCCATGTTGTAGGAGGGCCGGAAGCTCGACGCGAGCGCGTGCGATCCCGCGCGAGCGAGTTCCGTGACTCTCACGAAAGGCACGTACCGGGAATGCAGCACCACACCGTATCCGACCTCATCGATCCCCCTCCGCCCGGCGCGTCCGGTCAACTGGGTGTAGTCACCAGGACGGAGGAACTCGTGGGTCTCTCCGGTGAATCTGCTCAGGTTCTCGAGGACGACCGTCCGGGCGGGCATGTTGATCCCAAGCGACAACGTCTCGGTCGCAAACACCACCTTCACGAGACCCCGAGCAAACAGCTCCTCGACCGTCTCCTTGAATGCAGGAACCATGCCTGCGTGATGTGGCGCGATCCCCGCCTCGAGGCCGTGCAGCCACTCGTCGTAGTCGAGCGCCACCAGGTCTCGAGAGTCGAGGTGGGCCGTCTGACGCTCGGCGACGGATCGTATCTCTTCGATCTCCATAAGATTCGTGAAACGCGCTCCTGCCTCGACAAGCCTGCGGGAGGCGTCGTCGCAGCCCGCTCTCGAAAAGATGAAATAGATGGCGGGCAGCATGTCCCTCGCCGCCAATGCCGCCACGGTCTCGTTGCGCCTCGGCGTCGCATAGCGTCTCGCCTTCCTGCCGGTGACTCGAGACTCGATGGTGTGGTTGACCTTCTGGTCGGCGAACATGCGCTCGAGTATCACCGCATCGTCCCAGCGGTCCTTCAGGGCGTACAGGTTCACAAGAGGCACTGGTCGCCGATCCTCCTGGATGAGGCTCGTGGGACCCCTCCGACTCCGCACCCACGCAGCGAACTCGTCTGCATTGGACACGGTTGCAGAGAGGCAGACCAGTTGTACGCCTGCCGGCGCGTGGACGATTATCTCCTCCCACACTGCTCCCCTGGACGGATCCTGAAGGTAGTGCACCTCGTCGAGGACCACGACCTCCAGGCTGTCCAATGCGGGCGAGTTCGCATAGATCATGTTCCTCAGCACCTCGGTCGTCATCACGACGAGCGGTGCCTCGCCGTTGATCGTGTTGTCTCCCGTGAGCAACCCCACATCCGGGTAGAGTCGACCGAAATCGTTGAACTTCTGGTTGGAGAGCGCTTTCAGTGGTGTGGTGTAGAACGCCTTCCTGCCGCGTCCGAGCGCTCCATCGATCGCGAACTCGGCAACGAGGGTCTTGCCCGAACCTGTCGGGGCGCTCACCACGACCGACTCGCCCGATGCAATAGCGTCAACCGCTTCTCGTTGAAAAGGATCCGGCTCGAACCTGGTCATTTGTGGAGGGTGAACTTGACGACCCAGATGGTCGCCTCATACAGCAGATAGAGCGGAACCGAGAGAGCAGTGAGCGTCAAGGGGTCCCCTGTCGGGGTCACGACGGCCCCGACGACGACGATGATCAAGACGGCCCACCGTCGACCCTGACCGAGTTTCTCAGATGACACGAGGCCGACAGCGGCCGCAGCAAAGATGAACACCGGGAACTCGAAAGCGATGCCGAACACCAGCAGGAAACGCAATGCGAGACCGAAGTAGTCCGACGCGCCGATCACCGCGTTGAGTCCAGGCTGGATCCCGAGGAGGAACACCAACCCTCTCGGGAGGATGTAGTAGCCGAACAAGACACCGGCAGAGAACAGCACGACCAGCGCGGCGACGATAGGAACGGTCCACTTACGTTCCCGTTTGGTGAGAGCAGGGTTGATGAAGGCCCACACCTGGTAGAAGAGCACGGGGCTTGCGAGGAAAAGACCCCCAAACATCGACAGCCTCATCGCGACCGAGAAGCCTTCCGTCACCTCGAACTGGTTCAGGTCCTGTCCGGGGAGTGCGAGGCGATATGGCCGGGCGAGGACATCGAAGATCCACTCACGAAAGACGAATGCGACGACCGCGCCGATCACGATCGCGATTGCGCTTTTCACGAGCCTCCACCGAAGCTCCTCGAGATGCTCGACGACCGAACGCGGCGTGTCCTCACTCATCTTCGGGACGTGTGTCCTTGGGAGTGGGGTGTTCCTGGGAGTCTGGGTCCGGTTGGGCCGTGAGTTCTCGAAGTGGTTTCGTAGCGTCTCTGATGGGATCGGTCAGCTCCCGGACTTCCGTCTCGAGTCCTCGTTGCAGCTCTCCGGCAGCGCCCTGGATATCGCGCACGATCGACGAGAGTTTCTTGGCCATTTCGGGAAGCCGTTTCGGCCCGAACACGATCAAAGCTACGAGAAGGATCACGATCAGTTCGGAAGGGCTGACATCGAAGAGCACAAGGCTCTCATGTTAGGGATGGGATCGCCCGAGCGTTACTAGGCGAGCATCCTCCAGAACTCCTCTTCACGGTCGAGAGCCTCGACGAACCGGGCGATCTCCTCGTTGGTGATCGGTCCGGGTTCCGGCACGACCACGTCGTAGCTGACGCCGGTTGCGAGCAGAACGTTCACAACCCGGTTGTTTGCCGGGCGACGCTGCAGGTCACCACATCCGGGGCACACGAACAGATAGCTGCCCTCATCCCCCGTCGGATCCAGCTCTAGTGCGAGATCGTCGGGGTGCAGTTCTATGTCACCGCAGTGTTGACACGTTGTCTTGATAGTGGTCATTCGGCGCTCCGCTCACCGTTCATGACTCGTGTATCGGCCCCCTCGGCGGCGCCCTGTAGTGACTAATACGAAATGGTCACACGTATCTAGTGAGGATGCGGCGTCGCAGTGAGACGGTCGCATCGGCGACTTCGGGACCCTCCAGCAGCACGGCGTCACCACCCAGCCGGACCAGCAGCCTGGCGGCGACACCGGGATCCGACGTCGAGAAGCGAATCGTGAGAGGATCGGCGTGTATCACGTCCACCGGGTAGTAGTCGGCAACCCAGGCGGCGCGCGGTTCGAGGCGAATCGTCGCGTGCACATCGTCCTCGGACGGCGTGTATCGAACGACGGGCGCAGGAGGGTCTGGGTTGGGGGTGAAGCGCTCCCCCGTCGCCCCCACGGAACGGATCCGATCTATGCGAAACACCCGCTCTGCCTGTGCGGTCCTGCAGTAGGCGGACACATACCAGTTGCCCAACGTTGTGAATACCGACCAAGGCTCGATCAGTCTCCTGGTGGTCTCTCCTTTGCCGAGTGACGTGTAGGTGAGATCGACGACTCGGCCCTCGGCGGCCGCAGAGCGCAGAGTGGTGACACTCGCGCTCTCGCTGTCCATCTCGATTGCGATGGTCTCGTCCGCCTCGATGCCGAGCACCCGTGTGAGCTTCTCCACAGCGCTCCGGAGTGCGGGAGGCGCCTGGTTGGTCGCCATGAGGGTCTCTGCCGCGGCCAGCAGAGCAAGCGCTTCCGACATGCTCAGACGCAATGCGCGTGAGAAGTAGTCGGCCATGTCGATGACGACCTCGTCGTCCTCGACATATGCGACCATCAGATCTCCGGGTCCATACCCCGGCAGTCCGCAGACGAACACCAGGTTGAGGTCCGCGATCAGCTCGTCTCTCGTGTAGCCGAATCGTTCGCACACCTCCGTGACGGTCGCTCCCGGATGAGCGATCACCCATGGGACCATCGAGAGGATCCGTGTGAGGCGCTGTGCCGTCCTACTCACTGCCGCACCCGTTCGATGAGCGCCGCCCTGAGTTCTGGGGGTTCGATGATCTCGGCCTTGTCCTCGAAGCTCAACAGCCACCCGATGAACGCATCGGGGTTGGCGACGATGACACTTGCCTCGAGAGAGCCATCATCGAGTTCGACGACCTCACCGGTGAGTTGCCGCCTGGCCCACCACGCTGCGTCGGGATCGAATACCACCTTGGCTACGACGTCCGCCTCCCCGATGGCCCACGGGTCGACGGGCACCGCGTCGCGGAGACGGAATTCCCTTGGCCGAGTGAACGCTCCAGCTTCCGCTCCCAGGATGAGTCGCGTGGCCTTGTCGATCCTGAAGGATCGCTGCACACCCCCCTCGAAGGCAACCAGGTACCAGTGTCCCCGCTGGTGAAGGATGCCCATGGGTTCCACGGTCCGCGTGCGGCCGTGATAGTCGAACGACAGCTTTCTCCGTTCGGTCGCAGCGTGGAATGCGGTCTCCAGATCGCCTGTTTCCAATCCGAGATCTGCGGCGAGCGGCTCACCTCCCCCGGCCATCAGACCTCCCAGCTTGAGCAGTGCGTCCGGTCCGGCTGGTTGTCCACCGAGTCGCACAACCTGGGCTGCAAGCCACAACGCCGCCCGTTCCTCGTCGTTGAGATCGGGATCCGGTAGCTGATACTCGTCTGGATGCAGTGCGTAGCCATACTCGACCTCCCAGGCATCGGTCGCCTTGAGCTCGAGCGGTATACCCATCCGCCGAAGGAGCGCCTTGTCACGCTCGAACATCCTGTGGAACGCCTCGTCGGATTCCTTTGCATACCCGGCGACCGTCATGCGAATCTCCTCAGCGGTCACGGGTCGCTCCGCGGTGAGCAAGAAGGCGAGCAGATTGAGGAGCCGTTCGATGACGCGTCGCATGCCTAGGCAACTGTAGGAGTACGCCGACCCCCTTTGAAGCACCCTGTCAGAGGCCCTCGATCAGCCTCTCTACTCGTCGGTCGGTGTGCACGAACGGGTCCTTGCAGAGGATGGTCCGTTTCGCCTGGTCGTTGAGCTTCAAGTGCACCCAGTCGACGGTGAAGTCACGACCGGCGGCCTTCGCAGCCTTGATGAAAGTCCCGCGCAATCTGGCCCGAGTGGTCGCCGGAGGTTCCAGCCGGGCTCGTTCGATAGCCTCGTCGGCGACTGCTCGACGCATGCGCCCGGTGCGCGCCAAGAGGTGATAGAGACCACGACCGGGGTCGATGTCGTGGTACGCGAGGTCCATCATCGCAAGCTTCGGATCCGACAGTGAGAGCTCGTGACGGCTTCGGTATGCCTCGATCAGCTGCCACTTCGCCACCCAGTCGAGTTGATCGCCGAGCGACATCGGATCCTGCTCGATGCCGACCAGCATCTGCTCCCAGTAGCGGATCGCCGTTTCGATCGACGGGGGGAACCCATGGAGTCTGCCGTAGCGGGATGCCTCGTCGAGATACTCCCACTGGATGTCGAGTGCAGACAGCTCACGGCCGTTGGCCAGCCGAACCCGCCGTCTACACGTTGGGTCGGCGCTGATCTCTCTGATCGCCCTGATCGGATTTTCGAGATCCAGCGCTCTGAACGTCTTGCCGTCTTCGAGCATCTGGAGCAGCGCACCCACGACACCGACCTTCACGTAGGTGACCAGCTCTGACATGTTCGAGTCGCCTGCGATCACGTGCAGTCGCCGAAACAGGGCTGCATCGGCGTGGGGTTCGTCTCGCGTGTTGACGATCGGCCGGCTGCGCGTCGTCGCCGACGACACGCCTTCCCAGACGTGCTCGGCACGCTGTGAGATCGTGAAGCGAACCCCACGCGCCGTACGCAGCAACTTCCCAGCCCCTGAGTAGATCTGTCGTGTCACCAGAAACGGAAGGAGTGCATCGATCGTCGCTGCGAAGTTCGCTTCCCGTTTCACGAGGTAGTTCTCATGACAGCCGTAGGAGTTGCCTGCCGAGTCGGTGTTGTTCTTGAACAGGAAGATCTCGCCGGAGATCCCTTCTTCTCCGAGCCGTGTTTGAGCTTCGCCGACGAGCTCGTGCAGCACCCGCTCACCCGCCTTGTCCGCTGCAACCAGGTCACCGATGGTGTCGCACTCGGGTGTTGCGTACTCGGGATGACTCCCGACGTCGAGGTACAGCCGGGCGCCGTTCTCCAGAAAGACATTCGAGGATCTGCCCCAGCTCACCACCCTGCGGAACAGATATCGGGCGGCTTCATCGGGACTCAGCCTCCGCTGCCCTCTGAGGGTGCACGTGACCCCGTATTCGGTCTCCAGTCCGTAGATGCGGCGCTGCATCGACTCAGCGTACGCCGCCCCGTCAGGAGAGCGCGGCAGCCACGTCGGCGTCCGAGAGCCGCCGGAACGTTCGGCGGCTCTCCGTACCGTCCAACACCGCGGCTTCCCAGCCATCGATGTCCCGGTCGAGAACCTGGCCGAATACCTCTGCGACCCGGCGAATGGTCGTCTCCAGCGGCTTCGGGGTGAACGACGCTCCACGCAGCAACTCGTCGAGCGCCTCTGACTGCCCACCGATCGCGCAGACGGACCGTTCATCGGAAAGCGTCCCGTCATAGGTGACGCGGTAGAGGTGGTTCGGGACATCGTTGATGCCGAGCTCGGCGACGAGGATCTCCACTTCAAACGGTTTCACTTCATGTGTGAAGATGTTGCCGAGCGTTTGGGAGAACGCGTTGGCCAGGGTTTTCGCGTTCACGTCGGACCTGCTGTAGAGGTAGCCTCGAAGGTCTGCGTTGCGTGTTCCGGCAACTCGGAGACTCTCGAACTCGTTGAACTTGCCGACCCCTGCGAACGCGACCCTGTCGTAGATCTCGCTGATCTTGTGCAGTGTGTCGCTCGGATTCTCCGCGAGAATCAGGATGCCCTGGTCGTACTCGATCGCGACGATAGAACGGCCACGCGCAATTCCTTTCCGAGCGAACTCGGCGCGGTCCTTGACGAGCTGTTCAGGTGGAACGTAGAACGGCAAACTCATCGGATGACCTCCAACGCTGCTGACGCGAGATCCCTCACAACCTCCTCGTCGACGTTCTCGAACCCTCGCTCGGTGACGGTCACGACGTTCGGCAGGATTCCTCTGGCCAGGTCCGGTCCTCCGGTAGCCGTGTCGACCTCCGCGGCGGCGACGAGTGCACGTACCCCCGCCTCGAGTGCGCCGCTCTCGTCGAGGTCGGCTCTGTACGCCGAGCGCAGGTACGCCTTGGCGTCCCTCGCACCCGAACCGGTCGCACCGTACTCGCGTTCCTCGTACCGGCCTCCGACGACATCGTATGTGTAGAGGCGACCAACCTTGTCGCTCTCGTCATACCCAGCGAACAGTGGAATCACGACGAGACCCTGGAATGCGAGGGGGAGCTGTTGTCGGACCATTCGACCGAGGTACGTGGCTTTGCCTTCCAGGCTGAGCCTCGTGCCTTCGAGCTTCTCGTAGTGCTCGAGCTCGGTTTGAAAGAGACGAACGAGATCGACGGCGATACCCGCCGTCCCCGAGATGGCCACGGCTGAGAATCGGTCGGCCTCGAACACCTTCCGGATGAGTCTGTGCGCCACGAGGTGGCCCTCGGTCGCCTGCCGGTCACCCACCATCACGACGCCGTCGACGAACGTCAGTGCCAGAACGGTGGTCGCGATTGGGACCTCCAGCGTTCCTCTCCCTTCGGGAAGGTTCCACTTGGGCTCCAGACCGAGCGATTCGAGAAGGTCGGTGAAGCTGGAGGTGGGACGTTCCATCACTCTCCACCCTTCTGCACGTAGTTTCTGACGAACTCTTCGGCGTTCTCCTCCAGGACTTCGTCGATCTCGTCGAGAAGGTCGTCCAGATCGCCGGTATCGGCTTGCGGCGTCGTCGGGATGTCCTGTTCAGGAACCTGTTCTTCTTCGGGATGCGTCTTCCGACTCTGTTCTTTCATTGTCCGCTTCCTAGTGCGTCGATCAGCGACGCGACGTCCTTCGAGGTATCGATCACGGTGCCCACGCGCCGTGCGTTGCCCCTCAGGGGATCCATCATAGGCACCCGCTTGTATGTGGCTTCACCCGTGTCGAAGACCAACGAATCCCAGTTGGCAGACATGATCGAGGACCCGAACTTGCGAACGCACATACCGCGAAAGTACGCCCTCGTTTCGCCTGGCGGCTCTTGGAGCGCTGCTGCGACCTGGCGGTCATCGAAGAGCCGGACAACGGATCCCCTCGACACCAACCGGTCGTAGAGTCCCTTGGCCGGGTCCACATCGTGGAATTGAAGGTCGAGGGCCCGGATTCGCGCATGGTCCCAGCCTATGTTCTCGCGGGCCTGGTACGCCTCCATGATCCGAAGCTTGGACGTCCAGTCGAGGCGGTCTGCTGTGCGCAGAGGGTCGATCTCCAGGTCTTCGAGCACTCCCCGCCACAGATCGAGGACTCCCTCGTCAGGGCGTGACGCCGCTTCTGCGTACTTGCTCAACCAGTCGAGGTACTGCCACTGAAGTTCGAGGGCCGTCGCAGACGACCCATCCGCCAGTCGAAGTCGGTGACCCAGTTCCGGGTCGTGACTGACCTCCCACGTGGCCCTCACTGGATCGTCGAGTTCCAGCCTGTCGGGCAGTGCATGATCCTCGATGGCAGCGAGCAGCAGTGCCGTTGCCCCGAGCTTGAGGAAGGTTTGGGGCTCCGAACGGTTTGCGTCTCCGATGATGACGTGAAGCCGCCGGAATCGATCGGGGTCGCTGTGAGGTTCGTCACGTGTGTTGATGATCGGACGGCGGATCGTGGTCTCGAGTCCGACGCGTGTCTCGAAGAAGTCGGCGCGCTGGCTCACCTGGTATGGGACTGCCGGCCGGCCGTTCTCCGAGCCGACCTTGCCCGAGCCGGTGAAGATCTGCCGTGTCACCAGGAATGTGGTGAGGTAGTCGATGATGTCGACGAACGGGACCGCACGGTCGATCAGGTAGTTCTCGTGGGCGCCGTACGAGTTGCCTTTCCCGTCGCTGTTGTTCTTGTAGATCGACACCGTCTCTCCTGGCGACAAGAGACCCTGCGTGTTTCGGGCGGCACGAGCAAGGGCCAGCTCCCCTGCCTTGTCGTGCAAGGCAGCCTGCCGTGCCCCCAAACACTCGGGCGTCGAGTACTCGGGGTGGGCGTGGTCTACGTAGAGACGGGCGCCGTTCGGGAGGAGCGCGTTGAGCGCTTCGGGATCCACATCGACAGGGACCGTGAAGCGCCTGCCACGGGCATCCCGACCCGGCGACTCCTCGGTGAGCGACCACCGAACAGGGATCCCGTCTGGCGAGGACTGTACGACCAGCCCTGATGAGAGCACGGCACTGTCGTGGGTGCGTCCCTTGATGGTGATGCCAAACTCGGTTTCCGTGCCAAGTACCGTGAGATGCTCGCTGTTGCGACCGGGACTCATGCGAACCTCAGAGGTACTGGCCGGTTGTGACGGCTTCGATCTTCTTCGACTTGTCCTCGCCACGCACCAACGTCCGTACGTACACGATGCGCTCGCCCTTCTTGCCTGACACCTTCGCCCAGTCGTCCGGGTTCGTCGTGTTGGGGAGGTCCTCGTGTTCGGTGAACTCGCTTCGGATCGCCTCCATGAGGTCCTCCGTTCGGACACCTCGGCCGCCACCATCGATTTCGCGCTTGATGGCTTCCTTCTTCGCTCGGCTGACGATGTTCTGGATCATCGCCCCGCTCGAGAAGTCCTTGAAGTACAACAACTCCCGGTCGCCGTTCGCGTAGGTCACCTCGAGGAACTTGTTCTGATCGTCCGTCGAGTACATCCGCTCCACGGTTCGTTCGATCATCGACGCGACCACTGCGTCACGGTCGCCTCCCGAGGCGTCGAGTTCGTCTGCGTCGATTGGCACCTCGCCCAGATAGATGCGAAAGATCTGGCGAGCGGAGTCCTCGTCCGGTCGGTCGATCTTGATCTTCACATCGAGACGACCGGGCCGGAGGATCGCAGGGTCGATCAGGTCCTCACGGTTCGACGCACCGATCACGATGACGTTCTTGAGGCTCTCGACACCGTCGAGCTCGGAGAGCAATTGTGGAACAACCGTCGACTCCATGTCGGAGGAGACACCGGTTCCTCTCGTCCGGAACAGTGAGTCCATCTCATCGAAGAAGACGATGACCGGCACTCCCTGATCCGACTTCTCTTTGGCCCTGGAGAAGATGAGTCGGATCTGTCGCTCCGTCTCACCGACGTACTTGTTGAGCAACTCGGGGCCTTTGACGTTGAGGAAGTACGACTTGACATCTGCCTGCCCCGTCCGTTCGGCAACTGCTGCGGCCAGACTGTTGGCGACCGCTTTCGCTATGAGCGTCTTGCCGCAGCCGGGTGGACCGTATAGCAGCACGCCCTTCGGGGCTTCGAGCCCATACTCAACGAAGAGTTCTTTGTGGATGTAGGGAAGCTCGACGGCGTCACGGATGGATTCGATCTGGTCACGGAGGCCTCCCACCTGTTCATACGTGACGTCGGGGACCTCCTCGAGGATCAGCTCCTGAATCTCTGGACGGTGCAGCTTCTCGAAAACGAGCCCGGTTCTCCCGTCGAGACGGACGGCCTCACCCGCCCGCAGTGACTCGTTCTCCAGCGGTTCGGCGATCTCGACCACACGCTCTTCATCACCACGTCCGAGCACCAGGAGACGTCCTGCTTCGAGCCGTTCCTTGACGATGACGACCTCGCCCGCCCGTGCGAACTGTCGGACATCGACGATGTTCATCGCTTCGTTGAGCAGCACATCTTGACCACGAGCGAGCTGCTTCACCTCGATCGAGGGCTGTGCCGCGACTCGCAGCTTCCTGCCTCCGGTCATCACATCGACGGTGCCATCTTGATTCACCTGCACGACGGTGCCGAACTGGTTGGGCGGAGAGGAGAGCTTCTCGATCTCCTCTCGTAGGAGTGCGAGTTGTTCACGAGCCTCCGTCAACACCGAGCTCAGCCGGCTGTTCCTGACAACGGCGTCGTCCAATTGCGCACGGACGTCGGACAGCTGTCGTTCGAAGGTTCGAGCGCGCTCGGCACCTGGTCGGAGGTGCTCGACCTGCGACTCGAGTTCCGCAATAGTTGCTTGGAGCCGGGCCACTTCGCTCATGACCTCGCGCAGTATACGACCGGCCCCCACTTGGCGGTGAAGTCGCAGCAACTCTGAACCCGGGTATCATGCCTCTGTCCACGAAGGAGACTTCCGCACATGAAGGTTTGGATCGACCAGGATCTCTGCACGGGCGATGGCCTCTGTGAGGAGATCGCACCCGATGTGTTCGTCCTACTGGACGACGGTCTGGCCTACGTCAAAGAAGGCGACAAGATTTTTGCCGCGTCTGAGGGCAACCCCGAAGGGGCTCAAGGTCTTGCCGTTGTACCAGACGGGCAAGAAGAGATGGTGATCGAGTCGGCCGAGGAGTGCCCGGGCGAGTGCATCTTCATCGAGCCGTAGCGATCGTTCGATCGAGGGGGACCCGACCGGATCTCTCTCACTGTGTCCGACGACCGACGACGATGAACCCCGTGTGGCCGACCATACGGTGATCCGGACGAACCGACCTGCCTTCGACATTCCACGACCGATGCAGGGTCTCGAACGTCTCGATCATCTGGTAGGCCCTTGTTGCTCGCATCGTCTCAACCAACGTCTGCACTTGCGGCACGGTCGGTAGGTAGGCGACGAACACACCACCGGGCTGCAGACCGCCACCGGCCTCGGCCACATGCCAGGGTTCGGGGAGGTCGAGCACGATTCGAGTCGGAGACACGGACGCCCCGAGGTCTTCGATTGTGCCGATGCGCAGGTCCAGGTTGGTCGGGATCGCCCCGAAGAACGCCTCGATGATCTTGCGAGCATGCGCGGCGTGGTCCTCGCGTCCTTCGATACTGATCACCTTCCCCTCGGTGCCCACGGCCCTGACGAGGGCGATCGTGAGAGCTCCTGATCCGGTGCCGGCTTCGAGCACCGTTTCACCCGGGCCGATATCCCCGTAGACGAGGATGGGCCCGACATCCTTCGGATATACGACCTGAGCTCCGCGTCGCATCTTGAGGACATAGTCGACGTAGCGGGGACGAATCGCCAGCAGGCGGCTGCCGCTGGTGGTGGCAACCAGAGTTCCCTCCTGCGCGCCGATCAACGCGTCGTGTGACAAGGCGCCGAGATGGGAATGGAACTCACCCCCGTCTCTGAGCGTGACCAGATACCTGCGTCCCCGGAGGTCCACCAGAAGACAGTGATCACCCGAAGTGAAGGTCATTGTCGAGTCGCTCGCTCTTGCAGTCTGCAGAAGGCGCAGGTCGTACCCGTGGTGGGTCGCCCGCACGACTCGCACGATCGCAGGACCGCTGCCGGAGCGTGGAAGCTGTCGACGTTGTAGAAGCCACCAAGAAAGCGCCGGGTGACGCCCGGGGATCGGTGTTCGAGTAGCGCCATCCACTCTTTCATCCGGTTGACGGTGTTGCCGCCAACCAGCGGGCACTCGTCGACTTCGTAGTCGATGCCTGAAAGGACGGCATATGCTGCCGTTTCCCGCTCAGCCACGCGGACGAGGGGTTTCACCTTCTTGATCAGACCATCGGAGCCTGGAAGAGCCGCCCCTTGTCTGGCGAGGTACTCGATGTTCCAGTTGAGCACGTTGGAGAACAAGGTCGCCGCCTCGTCGTCCAGGTTGTGGCCCATCACGAGGGTGTCATAGCCGCCCTTCAGGGCCTCCTCGTTGAGGATGTAGCGCTTGGACAAGCCACACGCAGAGCACGGATTCCGTCGCGTCGATTCAGCCGCCTGCGGAATCGTGAAGCCGTACTCGTCATGGAGGTCGACGACCCGGAGGATCAGGTCTCGCTCCTTCGCAAAGCGCTCGATGTACTCGCGGCTCTCGGTCGAGTAGCCATCGATGCCCAGCTCGAGGTAGATGCCCTCACAGCGATAGCCGAGCCGGTGCAGGACATCCCAAAGCGCCAGGCTGTCCTTCCCACCCGACACGCCGATGACCAGGCGATCTGAGCGATCAAACATGTCGAAGTCGTGGATGGTGCGCTCCACCTGTCGCACCACATGATCGATGAAGTGGACCCGGCAGAACGCGGCGTTGTGACGTCGCACCTCGACCGCTGCCCTCTCCCTGCAAACCCGGCAGCGCATCAGCCCCCCGAGATCACGGGACGCACCTCGACCGTATCGTCGGGTTCGAGCATTGCGTCTCGGGTCAGAAGGTCTGATCCTCGAATGACCAGCACCGTTTCCGGGACGACATCCAGTGCCTTCAGCATCCGGGCGACACTGATGGGGGCATCGATCGTCACCTCTCGCCTGGGATGCCGAAGAATGACGTTCATGACGAGAAGACCAGGGCTACGACGCCGAGGGCGAGAGACAGCACCATTCCGAGCACGATGACCCAGATGATGACCTTCTTCATCGTTTCGTTGCGCATGGCAGGTACTTTAGGGCCGGGCTTCGGCCGCCAGTTCTGCGTTCCGGGTATTCGGGGTGTCGGTTGGAACGCGGGATTCGACATCGAGAGACCTCTGGGCGAGTGGCTCAGAACTCACAACTCGAGAACCCACAACGTCGAGCGAAGCTCGACCCACGGCTACCCTGGTCACATGCAGCTCGGCGGATCCGGAGTGAAGAGTCTGTTTCGGGGCCTGCGGACAGGTGACGCGAAGCTCATGCTGGTCGGTGCGGCCCTACTGGCGTTCGGGTTCCTCCGCAAACCCCGACCCTCTCGGGCCGTCTATCAGCGGCGCCTGAAGCCCGGTGATACGATCCGCATCGGGTTCGAAGGTCAGGACCGGTAGACCTTCACAACTGCCCTGGCCTGTTTGCCGCGACGCCTTCCGATCAAGAATGCGATACCGACGATCGCTATCACGGCGAGTGCGATCAGCACGCTCTTGTCCTGGACGCTCTCCTTCGTTTCCATGAGCGACTGTTCGATCTCACGTGCTTTGGCTTCGATGTCGGCTCGTTCCACCATCAGCGACTCGCCCTCCACATGATCAGGCCGGCCACGCCGGCAAGCACGACAAATGAGATGAACACGCCCAGCGCGCTCCACAGATCCCCTTCCGGGAGTACTCGAACCAGAATCCGCATGCCGGCAACCGACAGGAGCAACGCACCGATCGAGAACAGGAGCGATGCCGCGAACCCCATGCCGAATACGCGCCCAAGCTTCTTTGCCGGCTCGATGGTCTCCTGACGCAGGTACTCCTTGGAGAGATCGATCAGCTCACTGACCTGCTCCGGCAACTCGCGTAGATCACCCATGACACTGTGGAGGCTACCCGAGCGCAGAACACATCTGCGAATTTGACTCGATGAGGCCTTATGAAATCCTTGCCAGTACACGGCTAGGCTACCGGCCGTGAGCCACGGCACCCATCGACGCGCGCGCCCCCTCCGCAACTTTTCTGTCGTATGGGTCGGACAGTCGATCTCCCTCCTGGGCGACTACGTCGCCTACTTCACCGTTCCCTACTTCCTCACGTCCATGACCGTACGCGCATTCGACTTCGGGCTTCTGTCTGCTGCGGAAAACATTCCGACCCTCATCTTCGGATTCCTCGGTGGCACGCTCCTCGACCGGTACCGACTGCGACCGCTGCTCGTTCTCAACGAATTCCTCCGGGCCGCGGCGTTCATCGTGCTTGCAATCATCTCGCGCACCTCAGAGATCACGCCGCTGGGCCTGTTCGCACTTGCCTTCATCTCGGGGAGCCTCGCCGCGTCGTTCAACGCATCGCTGCAAGCGTTCATCCCTTCCCTCGCTGCGGGCACATCCCTGGCCCGGGCGAACAGTCGACTGTCGCTCTCCCAGCAGGCGGCGTTTCTCATTGGGCCGCTGATCGGCGGATTCATCATCAAGCAGGCCGGGTTCCCATCGGCATTCGCGTTCAACGGCCTGACGTTCCTCGTGTCGACGGCATCCTTCACACTGCTGGCTCGGGTTCCGCCACGAAAGCTCGAGACGAAAGGTCACTTCCTGCAGGCGCTCAAAGAGGGCTGGCAGCACGTGTGGCACGAACCCCGGATTCGCCTCACGACGCTTGGAGGCGGACTCGCCAACTTCATCACGGGCGGCTTCATCGAAGCCACCCTCGTTCTCATCGGGGCCCAGATACTGGGCACCAACGACCCGGCCAAACTCGGGGTCTTCTTCGTCGGAATGGGTGCCGGCGGGATCATTGGCGCCATCAGCGCGTCGAAACTCATCGACTTCGTCGGTCTCGGACGCAGCTACGTGCTGGGGTTCGCCGTGCTCGGCATCGGCATCTTCGGTCTCACGTGGTCGACGAGACTCCTCATCGTGACCAGCGTGCTCGCGGTCGCTTTCACCGGCCTCGTGTGGACCAACGTGAGTCTTCTGACCATGCGCCAGCTCTATACACCGCCGCACCTCCTCGGCCGAGTCAGCGCTGCGGCCCGAAGCCTGGCGTGGAGTACGGTGCCGTTCGGAGCGCTGTTCGGCACGGCGCTCGCCGACCGGATCGGTCTGCTGAAGATCGTTCGGATCGGTCCGATCCTGATCGTGCTGTTTGCCGTCTACCTCACGTTCACGGTCGTGTGGGGGGCGCAGAACACCCCCGAGTACTGACCCTCGACAGCTACTCTCCCGTCGATGCGGCGACCGACCTTTCTCACTACCGCTCCCGGCACGAGGCTTGCCGCCTACTCCCTCACCGACTGGGGCCTCCTGGCCGGCATCTCACTCATTTGGGGATCATCGTTCCTGCTGATCGCCCTCGGTCTGGAGGCGTTCCCGCCCCCGGTGGTCACCTCGTTGCGTCTCCTGATCGGCGCTGCAACCCTCGCACTCGTTCCCGCGTCACGGCGCCGCGTCGACCGAGCCGACTTACCTCGAGTTGCACTCCTGGGTCTGGTGTGGATGGCATTCCCCATGTTGATGTTTCCGATCGCCGAGCAGTGGATCTCCTCTTCGCTGGCTGGGATGTTGAACGGTTCCATGCCGATCTTCTCGGCGGTCATTGCAGCTTTCTTGCTTCGAAGGACACCGGGCCGGCCCCAGATGGTGGGGCTGCTACTCGGTCTCACGGGCATCGTGGCAATCAGCCTCCCCTCGGTCGAAGGCGATGCCTCGGTCGTGCACGGCACACTGATCGTGCTGGCCGCGACGATCTCCTACGGGCTTGCCGTCAACCTGGCGGTGCCACTCCAGCAGCGGTACGGCGCCTTCCCTGTCGTGTTCAGGGCCCAACTGGCCGCCATCGTGATCGTCGCTCCGATCGGCCTCACTCAGCTCTCGGGGATCACATTCGGATGGGGCTCGTTCGCTGCGGTCGCAGCACTCGGCGTGTTCGGCACCGGCGTTGCACAGCTCGCGATGTCCGTGCTCGCAGGACGGGTAGGCGCGACAAGAGCCTCGATAGCCATCTACTTCCTGCCCATCGTCGCGATTCTTCTCGGCGTTCTCCTGCACGGCGAGCATGTTGCGAGTCTGTCCATCGCCGGCACAGCCATGGTGCTGGGCGGAGCCTTCCTCGCCTCCAGAGCCGAGGCCTAGAGCGGAGCGCAGTCGGTGTCTCGCACTAGTTCGGGCCGCGTGGTGGACACTGGCGGCTGGAGGCTGGTGGCTACCGTCACGTCTCGTTTGGCGACCTAGTCGCGCAGAGGCAGGTTTGGATACGGCCCGCGAATGAATCCGTACCCTCCAATAACCAGGAGCGGCCCCACGAACACCACGAGGTAGACGACGCGGCCCCGAGCCCGTTTGGTGCATTCGCTCCGCTCTCCCGGCCTCTCGACGGCAGGGTCGAACCGGTCGGTCAGAATCCCGATCGTCGATCCACATGGCACGTAGATCTTGCTGACCTGGTCCTTTCCGATCGAGTACCCGGTGAAGTAGCGAACCGGCAACCAGAGCAACAGCAGGGTGAGAAGGACTCCGAAGAGCAGGATGACGGTGCCGGTTCGTCGATACACGCTTGAAGGTTATACGGACCCGACCTCCGGTGTCTCATCCTCGACGAACGCGTCCGAAACCCCGCCAACGATGTCGTGCCACATGAGGTCTGTCGCACAACGGGCGCAGAGGAACGTCTTGCGCCCCTTTTTCACCACCGCAGGTGCGGCGCGACACTGCGTGCACTTGAATGTCATCCCATGTTCCACTGATCTGTGACATCGGCCTCATTCCCCCGACTCTGAAGTCCTTCACCTTCCGCAACACCCATCGACCCCTCTACCCTTGAGGCGAGCAGTGAGGAGAAGATGGAAGCCGCGTTCGAGCCCTTGGGCCGGTATCCGCTCCACGATCCCGCGTGGTTGCGCCGTCTGCATCAGACATGCCTGTGGGACGGTGCCCCCAGACGCAGGGGATCGGAGTTCTGCTCGGTTGTGTGCGAAGAACGATATGTGGAGTGGGAGGAGTCGATGGTCTCCAACTATCTGGGACGCGAGCCGTTCGAGACACTCCTCGACCAGGAGGTGTGATGAAGCTCGTCGAGTGCGTACCCAACTTCAGTGAGGGCCGCGACCTTGCCGTGATCGAGGCGATCTCGGCCGCGATCTCCGAGGTGGACGGTGTCACACTGCTGGATGTCGATCCAGGGTCCACCACGAACCGCACTGTCGTCACATTCGTCGGTGAGATCCCTGCCGTCGAGGAGGCAGCGTTCCTGGCTATCGAGCGGGCTGCGGGCTTGATCGACATGCGGCTTCACCACGGGGAGCATCCCAGGATGGGCGCGACTGACGTTTGCCCGTTTGTGCCGCTCGAGAGCGCGACGATGCAGGACTGCATCGACCTTGCACACAGGGTTTCGGCGAGGGTCGGTGACGAGTTGGCCATCCCCGTCTATCTGTACGGCGAGGCGGCATCCTCCCCAGAGCGCCGCTCTCTGGCAGATGTCAGGCGCGGCGAGTACGAGGGTCTCGCAGACAGACATGATGCACCCGACTTCGGCCCCGGAGGCTTCAACGTTCGGTCAGGCGCAACCGCCATCGGCGCACGCAGCTTCCTCATCGCCTACAACGTGAACCTCAACACTCGGGATCGTTCTGCCGCCAACAAGATCGCCGCGGCGCTTCGGGAGAGCGGCGGGGTCAAGAAGGACGAGGAAGGCAGGACGGTGAGAGACGCGACGGGCGTCGCCGTTCGGGTTCCGGGGAAGTTCACCGAGCTTCGTGGCGTCGGCTGGTACATCGAGGAGTACGGCCGCGCCCAGGTCTCGTTCAACCTCACCGACCCCTCGGTGACACCGCTGCATGCCGTCTTCGACGCCGCCCGCGAAGAGGCGGAACGTCTCGGCCTTCGAGTCACCGGAAGTGAGATCGTCGGGTTGGTGCCGAGGGACTCGATGCTCGAAGCGGCAGACCACTATCTACGGGCCCGCGGCGCAACTACCGGCATTCCCGAGGCAGAACGCATGCACATCGCTGCAATGAGCCTGGGGCTGAGTGATGTCACCCCGTTCGATCCTGCCCAGAAGGTGATCGAGTATCGCTATCGAGGATCCCCATCGGGACTCGTCGCGATGCCGGTTCTCGACTTCGCCGACTCGCTCTCGTCGGGCACCCCCACCCCCGGCGGGGGAAGCGCGGCTGCACTCGTAGCCGCCCTTTCGGCGTCCTTGTCGTCCATGATCGCAGCTCTCACCTTCGGCAAGAATCGTGCTCCCGAGATGGAGGCCACCGGAAGCAGGGCACAGGAGTTGAAGGATTGGTTCCTTCAGGCAGTCGATCGTGATACCGAGTCGTTCGATGCGCTGATGACGGCGTTCCGTACTCCTCGTGCCGATCCCAATCGGCCCACAGCAATCACCGATGCGACAATCGGCGCAACGATTGTGCCGCTGGAGGTGCTCGAGTCCTGTGCCGAGACCCTCCGCCTCGCTCATCACGTGGCTTCCGCAGGGAACGCAAGCGCCGTCACGGACGCCGGCGTTGCCGGTCTGTGCGCTCTCGCAGCGGCCGAAGGAGCCTCACTGAACGTGCGCGTCAACTTGTCCTCGCTGGACGGCTACGACGACCTGGAGCAGCGACGCGTCGCCGCCATCGAGATCTGTCGCACTGTGGCCGCCGAGATCACCGCAGTGGTGGAGTCCAGGCTCCCAACCTGACAGCCCCTGTCCTGGCGGAGGCCGAAGGCGTCTTCCACCCTGCCGCCGGGTACGAGGTACGAGATACGAGCTAGGAGTCGCCCCGCGAGCCCTAGCTCACTCCTGTCATCGCCAGGCCCGCTTCGACCGCCGCCAGGTTCTTCTCGGCGAACGCCGGGTGGGCGCCGACCGCTCTGCGGAGCACATCGGCGTCGAGCAGTCCCTCGTGGACGACCGCCCCCGCGAGCATGGCGAGTGCGAGTTCCGACTTCCCGATGCGCTCCGGCGCCGACTTCGGATCCAACACCGTAATCGTGCCGCTGGTGGCCAGCTCGGCGAACTCGGGCACCACGAACACCGCACCCTTCATGTCCGGCAGGTATCGCGATGCCTTGCGACGGCCGTCCTCACTGAGGATGACGATCACGTCGGGTTTGTCCATTCCGGGAAAGTCGATGGTGCGAGGGCTCAAGACGAGCTGGGAGACCGAGTGGCCCGTCTTCACAGTGATCGGATAGTCGTCTCGCTGCGCTGCGTACAGATCGGACCTGATAGCCGCTTCCGCGATCATCCGAGCAGCGGACCTCACCTTCGCTCCAGCGGAGCCGGCCACCATGATGTTCACGGTTCGATCGAGTGACGACGTCGACTCCGGAACCATCGCCCGGACTCGAAGCGGTTTGGATGCTTTGGATCGCTCCGCCGCGGCTCGGTACGCGGCGGCATACTCGTCAACCTCACGTCGGTACAGGACCCCTGGGGGAAGTCCGAGCTCTTCTTGTGCAGCCATGAGCGACCGTTTGCCGAACGTGTTGTTGGGTACGAAATACGCGGTGCACAGATCCCAAATGTCCAGCAGTGCAAACCCAGGGGTTTGCATTCCTTCGACAATTCGCTCTGAGAGGTCGGCGTCGAAATTGGTGCCCCTGTACACGTACGCCGCGCCGTTCACCCCAACGGTTGCGCAGAGGTCCAGGGGATGTTCCAGGTTTCCGCCTGGTGTGGTCGACGTGATCGAGCCGGTCGGCGTGGTCGTCGAGTGCTGCCCGCCGGTCATCCCATAGTTCATGTTGTTGAAGACGAGCAGCGTGAGTCCAATGTTGCGGCGGGCTGCGTTCAGCAGATGGGCGCCGCCGATGCCCGTCCCGCCATCGCCCATGATGACCACGACATGTAGATCTGGCCGTGCGAGTTTGATGCCTGTCGCGTAGGTCAAACTGCGACCGTGGAGGCCGTGAAAGGCGCTCGTTCCGAAGTATTGGTCCGATAGGCCCGAGCACCCGATGTCGCTGACGATCACGAGCCGAGCCGGGTCGATCTGCTGCGTGACGAGTGCTTCGTCGAGTGCGTCGAGGATCGACCCGTGGCCGCACCCCGGACAGAAGGGATACGCGCTGTCGTTGCGGTACGTCTCGACGCTCATGGTAGGAACTCCAGAAACTGCCTCGGCGAGATCAGTTCACCGTCGATCCGCTGAAGACCGGCGACCTCTCGACTCCCTGCGATCCGTTCGATCTCGCGCACGTAGAGTCCGGGGTTGAGCTCGGCCACGACGACCCGCTCGGTACCCTCGAACGCATCGAGCAAGCCCGTCTCAGGCAGGGGCCACAGACTCTGCACGGTGACCGATGAAACATGCGTGCCCTTCGCTCGTGCCATCGAGACCGCTTCCCGCATGGCACCGGCAGTGATCCCGTAGGAGACGAGAACCGTTGCTGCTTCTGGATCTCGGTCGACGTCGAGCAGCTCGATCTCGTCGCGGTGTAGCAGAATCTTGTCCCGAAGGTGCTCGTTCAGTCTGCCTACGACGGCAGGATCCTTGGTGATAACGGCTTCTTCGTTGTGACTGGATCCGGTGAACCGGACGACCCCCGTTCCATAAAGTTCCATCGGAGCCGCGTTTCCTCCGAACCGGTACGGTGCGCTCCCTTCGGTGAGTTCCCTGTCCCGGACGGGCACTCTGACGTACGCATCGGCGGCGACGGTGTTGCGTGTGAGGTTGAGTTCTTTGTCCGTCAGGAGAAAGACAGGACACCGGAATCGCTCCGCGAGGTCGAATGCTCTCATCGTCAGGGAGTAGCACTCGGCGATCGACGAGGGGGCCAGTGCGATGATGGGATAGCCGCCTCCGGTTCCCCACCGGACGAACTGGACGTCGCCCTGGGCGGCGGTCGTCGCCCCGCCGGTGCTCGGCCCGAGGCGTTGCACATCGACGACGACGAGGGGTACTTCGCCCATGATGGCCATCCCGATGTTCTCCGAGTAGAGGCTGATCCCGGGGCCGGATGTGGCAGTCATCGAGCGCGCACCGGCCATCGTTGCCCCGATGCACATCCCGATCGAGGCGATCTCATCCTCTCCCTGCATGGCGATGCCGCCAACCTTCGGCAGCTCCGCCATCATCATCATGAGAATCTGCGATGCTGGAGTGATCGGGTATCCGGCAAAGAAGTCGCACCCTGCGTCGAGAGCGCCCCGAACGATCGCAGTTGCTCCGTCGGTGAACTCGTAGGCGGTCATCTCCGAAAGCGTAGTGCCAAGGAGTGTCACTTCGATTCACTCTGCTCCCCCATTTCGTTAGCATAGCTAATTACCTTCTCTCGAGGAGCCCGATGTTCGATCGACAGCAAACCGCGAGTGCCCTCCGACTCGCCGTCGGCAGGTTGGCTCGACGTCTCCGCCAGGAGTCGCTCGGAGACCTCACTCCCTCACAGCGTTCGGCTCTCGCGACCCTCGATCGAGAGGGTCCACTGCGCATGAGCGATCTTGCTGTGATCGAGCGAGTCACTCCCCCATCGATGACCGGTATCGCCGCGCGCCTCGAAGATCGTGGTCTGGTCACCCGTGAAGCGAATCCGAACGACGCCCGCTCTACTGTCGTGTCGATCACCCCTGAAGCCCACGATCTTCTGACCGCGATCCGTGAGCGACGGACGGCGTTCCTTGCGGCCCGCCTCTCCGAGATGACCGACGACGAAATGCTCGTCCTCTCCAGGGCGATTTCGCTGCTCGAGCGGATTACGGAGGAGTCATGACCGCACCCGCATGGGCGTCCCGAGCGTTCTCTCCCCTGGCTGTTCGAAACTTCCGTCTGTACTTCATCGGCCAGACCCTGTCGGTCTCTGGGACATGGATGCAACGTATCGCACAGTCGTGGTTGGTCCTCGAGCTGACCGGAAGCGGGACCGCAATCGGCCTGGTCACCGCTGTCCAGTTTCTCCCTCTCCTCTTTCTGGCCCCGTTGGGTGGGGTCATTGCCGACAGGTTCGACAAGAGGCGTCTGTTGTTCGTCACCCAGAGCCTCGCAGCAGTACTCGCTGCGATCCTCGGCATTCTCGTCATCACACATGTCGTGAAACTGTGGATGGTGTATGTACTCGCGGGTGCTCTCGGCCTCGTGGCGAGCATCGACAACCCGACACGCCAGACGTTCGTTCTCGAGATGGTCGGACGGGAGAAACTCACGAGCGCGGTCAGTCTCAACTCGGTACTCGTGAATCTGGCGCGAGTGCTTGGTCCGGCGGCCGCCGGTGCACTCATCGTTACCGTCGGACTTGGCCCCTGTTTCCTCGTGAATGCAGCTACCTACCTGGCAGTGATCACCGCGCTGGCGCTCATGCACCATGGAGACCTCTACGCCGTGCCGCCTCAGAGCAGAAGGGCCGGGCAGCTGCGCGAAGGCTTGCGGTACGTGTGGACGACCCCGGCGCTCAGAACACCGCTGCTGATGATGGCGGTGGTGGGGATGCTCGCCTACGAGTTCCAAGTGGTCCTGCCGCTCATCGCGAAGTTCACGTTCGGTGGCGACGCGGGCACCTTCGCGACGATGACTGCCTTCATGGGCGGAGGCGCCGTCGCCGGCGGCCTGTTCACAGCTTCCAGGAAGGCACGACCTGCGGTGGCACTGGCCAGAACCGGCGCCTTGTTTGGAGCCACGCAAGTACTGGCGTCTTTCGCTCCGACATTGGTCATCGAGTACGCGGCGATGGCGGTAGTCGGGGCGGCAAGCATCAGCTTCCTCGCGCTCGGCAACGCGACGCTTCAGCTTCGTTCCACTTCGGAGATGCGCGGCAGGGTGATGGGACTATGGGCAGTCGCGTTCCTTGGTTCGACGCCGATCGGTGGACCAATCGTCGGGTGGATCGGCGAGCACATCGGCCCCCGTTTCGGCCTCGGACTCGGCGGCGTGGCCACGTTGCTGGCCGCCGCCATCGCCTATCGGGGCCTCCAGAAGATCGGCGCGATCGAAGGGGAGGCCGCAGCCCAACCCTCGGCCAAATTGGTGCCGTAGCCAATCCCCAGTCCCCGGCATACTCGTTTTCCTCCCCAGCGAGCGAAGCGAGTAGGGGTCAACCAGTCAACCGGAACGGGCCGTCTTGCCGTCAGCTGTCGGCTGTGAGCCGTCAGCTTTCCGACAACCTGGCTTCACCCCGCCAGCGTCGTCGTCTCTTCAAGGGTCGTTGTCACTCCGCGCACCGCGAGGGCCTCATAGAACGGCTCCGGCGGCACAGAGGTCTCCGGCGGACAGACGCCCGGCTTCGACAGCTGGCCGCTCGCGAGCCATCTCCCAACGATGGCAGCGGGCGACGCAACCACCATCGTTCCGCCAGCCACACCGAGTTCCTTCGAGGGCCAGGCCGTCGAGTCGAGTCGCAGCGCGATGGGTGCTCCGCCCCTGGTGCCTTCGGCGACCGTCGCGATGTCCTTGAAGCCCGCGTGTCTCGGCGGTTCCGGACGCAACTCCTCGAGCAGGTCGACGAGCAGCTTTCGCGGAACCGTACCGTCGGGGCGTGGTTCCTTCGATGCGAGCCCGAGAGAGGCGAGGAACTCGAGTTTGCGAAGAGCGCCCTCGCTGAAACCGAAGAATCTGATCTTGAACTCGCACGCCTCGATGTCCTTGTCGGCGAGGCTGAGCGGGATCGTGGCCACTTCGGAGTGGAGAGACAGGTGGGTCTTGGCATTGCCGATCGGCTCGCGGAACGGGAACATCTCCTCTTCGGACAGAGGCTCCACGTCAACGAAGACTCCACTCCGGAACACCATCGGTCGCTCGGTGATCTCGTCGAAGATCGTCCACAGCGAGTACGGCCACTTCAGCGTGTCCGACTGATCCACCGTCGCACCGTTGTAGATCTTCACCGACCGGACGGTGTCCATCCTCGATGCCAGGTCCCCTGCGTGCACGTTCGCGATGCCGGGGCACGATCCGATACCAAGCACGGCTGTCAAGCCCGCTTCCCGAAAGCGCTCGTCCAACAGAAGCTGCTTACGGGTCGTGTGGAAGAGCCCGCCGAGATCGAGATAGTGGGCGCCCGCACGCAGCGCTCCCTCCATCACTGCGAGGTTGACTTCGTACTGGGCGGCGTTGACGACGACGTCTGCCCCTCTCAGGAACGCGTCGAGCGAAGCTCCGTCCACAACGTCGACCGCCACGTGTTCGAACCCGTGTTCTTTGGCCACGAGAGAAGCCCGTTCACCATCCAAATCGCCAACGGTCACCTCATCGGGTGTGTCCCAGGTCGCCAGGTCGCCGGCGACAACGCGCCCGATGATGCCGGCGCCTAGCAGCGCAATACGCATGATGTCTCCTTAGATCGCCTCGCCGAGCGCCTCTTCGAAGGCGGTCAGCGATAGGGCAACTTCCTCTTCGCCGTGGGCGGCGCACAGGAACCATGGTTCCTTGGCGTCGTCGACAGGCATCACTCCCCGCTGGATCATCCCGCGTACGACCGTGGCATACAGCTCCTCATCGTGATTGACCGCGTCCCTGAAGTCCCTCGGCGGCTCATCCCCGAAGAAGATCGAGAACATGGCTGGGACCCCAATGATGTGAACGGGCACGCCCTTGTCCGCACAGATCGTCTCCAGACCTTCCATGAGTGCCGTACCTGTCTTGAGCATCCGTTCGTACGGTTCACCCGTCGACAGCACGCCGATGGTCGCCGCGGCGGCTGCGGCGGCAACGCCGTTGCCTGAATAGGTGCCTGCCTGAGCAATGCCTCCTTTCGCCCAGCCCCATATCACCTCACCACGACCAGCGATGGCTGCGACAGGGAATCCATTGCCCATCGCCTTCGCGAACGTGCCGAGGTCCGGTGTGACTCCGAAGAGCTCCTGGGCTCCTCCGAGCGCCACCCTGAAGCCGGTCTTGACCTCGTCGAAGATCAGGATCGACCCGTATTCGTCGCAGACGTCTCTAAGCCCCTGGAGGTAGCCGTCCTCGGGCAGGATGCCGAATGCGTTGCCGAGCATCGGCTCGACGATGATCGCCGCGATCCTGTGTCCGATGTCCCGAAACAGCCGCTGCACCGCTTCCAAGTCGTTGAACGGAAGCGTCCTGATCGTCGATCGGATGGCGTCCGGTATGCCGGACGAGCTTTGGATCGGGATCGGACGGTATCGGGATCCCAGCGCCGAGGGGGGCGCGCTGGCCGTCGAGAACATCACGTAGTCGTGGACGCCGTGGTACTGACCCTCGAACTTCAGGACAATGTCGCGACCTGTGAACCCCCTGGCCAGACGGATCGCATGCATCGTTGCTTCTGTCCCCGTGTTCGTAAACCTGAGTGCGTCGACCCATGACACCGCCGCACGGAACTTCTCGGCCGCCTCGACCTCCCGACGAGAGGTCATCGCGAAGGTCGTCCCGGATGCGGCCGCGTCGGCGACCGCTGCGGCTACGGCGGGGTGGCCGTGGCCCAGGATGATCGGACCGAACCCACACTGGTAGTCGACGTACCGCCGCCCGTCCATATCGACGACGTAGGCGCCGTCACCATGGTCGATGACGAGAGAGTCGTCCTCACCCCAGTAGCGGAAGCCGCTCGATACACCGTTCACGAGATTCGCACGTGCCCTCTGGAACCAGGCAGCGGTCTTCTCACCTTGCAGACTCATCAGTTGTCCTTTCCGTACCACCAGGGTTTGTTGTGCAGATCGAGGTTCCAATGAACATGTCGGGCCGCGGTGAACGACTCCATACCTTCCAAACCCAACTCTCTGGCGTTTCCCGAGGCTCGCATCCCGCCGAACGGAGCGGCCAGGTTGTCGACGACAGGATCGTTGACCCACACCGTTCCGACCTGAAGCTGCTCGTAGGCGCGTCCCACGAGACCGGCATCGTGCGTGTAGATGCTCGCCCCCAGCCCGTATGGGGTGTCGGCTGCGAGGGCAAACGCTTCGTCGGGCTCGCGAAAGCGCATGATGGGGAGCACGGGGCCGAATGTCTCCTCTTGCATGAGGGACATCTCGTGGGTGACGTCGACCACGACCGTGGGCCGAAGGTAGAACCCGGTGGACCCCTCAGGGATGTCTCCTCCGACCACGATCTTCGCTCCAGCCTTCTCGGCCTCTCCCAGCTGTGCGAGTACCTTTTCTCTGGCGGACTCGTTGCGCATCGGGCCTATCTGGGTTGCCGAATCGAACGGGTTCCCAACTCGAAGCCCCGAGGTGATTTCGGCCACAGCTTCGAGGAACCCGTCGTAGATGCTGTCGTGCACGTAGACACGCTCGGTTGACGTGCACACTTGACCTGCATTCAGGAACGACGCCCACACGACGGCCCTGGCGGCCAGTTCGGGATCGACGTCTCCAAACACGATCGCCGGGTCCTTCCCGCCAAGCTCGAGATGGGCGGGTTTGGTCATACGGGCGCACACCTCTCCGATGCGAATGCCCACCTCGGTGGAACCGGTGAAGGCCACCATATCGGTGCCCGGATGCGAAACGAGCTGCTCTCCGACCGTTGATCCGCTACCCACGACGACATTGACGACGCCCGGAGGGGTCGTGGCATGAAACACCTCGGCGAGGACCAGCGTTGTGAGGGCCGTCTCCGAGGCAGGCTTGATAACAACCGTGTTGCCGGTCGCGAGGGCCGGCGCGACCTTGAATGCAAGCAGCAGCAGTGGGTAGTTCCATGGGACAAGGGTTGCGACGACACCGTATGGCACGCGCAGGACAAGAGACAGTTGCCCCGGATCGTTTGAGGGAGCGACGCGTCCTCCGTGGACGCGCGACAGCTCGGCGTACTGCCTGAAGAGGTTGGAGATCATGTCCACGTAGAGGAGATTCCTCGAGTAGGGACGGCCGGTCTCTCTCGTGACGATGTCCGCGATGTCATCGGTTCGTCTTCGGATCTCGGCGGCGATCGCGTGCATCGCGTCGCTTCGTTCCTGCTGTGCGGCGCCCCACCACAGCTTCTGTGCCCGTCTCGCCCCCGCCACCGCACGATCGACTTGCTCGCGAGAGGCCGTTGCAACCTGGTCGATCTCCGTGCCTGTCGCCGGGTCGACGACAACAAGTGGAGAACCGGCTCCGGCTTCGAATGACCCGTCTATCAGTTGGAGGCGGTCGGCCACATTCTCACCGTCGGTCATCCTACCTGTCCAGGGTCCGACACGGCGAAGCGTCCCTAGCATGGTTGCAGGAAGGAGGCAGTGTCATGGCTGAGGATCTGAAGCTCTACCTCGCGGGCGAGTGGACCGAGGGAACCGGCGGTCAGGTTCACGAGTTGCACAGCCCGGTGACGGGCGAGCACATCGCGAACGTGCCGCTCGCGTCGCAGGCTGACCTCGACCTTGCGGTCCGGGCGGCGCGCGAGGCGACCGATGAGATGCGCCACTGGTCGGCGTTCGAGCGAGCCGGCCTCTGCGCACGCATCGCTGCAGCCATCGAGCCCATGGTGGAGGACGTCGCCCGGATCCAGACCCTCGAACAGGGCAAGCCGTACCACGCCGAGTCCCTCGAGGACATCCGCGAAGCGAACCAGTACTTCCTCAATGCCGCGGAGGACGCCAAGCGTCTCGGTGGCGAGGTCATCCCGACCTCGTCACGAAGCAAGCGCATGTTCACGTTCCGCCGTCCGATTGGCGTGTGGGCGGTGATCACACCATGGAACTTCCCGGTCACGATCCCACTCGAGTATGTCGGCCCCGGCCTTGCCACCGGTAACGCACTCATCGTGAAGCCTCCTGAGTTCACCTCCTGGGCGCTCCTCAAGCTCGCCGAGGCGTTCGATGAGGCAGGTGTCCCGAAGGGGGCTGTTTCGATCATCCCGGGTGGCCCCCCGATCGGAGCGAAGCTCGTCTCCCACGATGGCGTGGACGCCGTGGGTTTCACCGGTTCGACCGCGACGGGTAAGAAGATCATCTCCACGATGGGGATCAAACGATCGATCATGGAGATGTCGGGGAATGGCCCGACGATCGTGACGACCGACGCCAACCTGCATGCTGCGGCGTCGCTCGCCGTCTACGGCGCGTACTACAACGCAGGTCAGGTCTGCTGCGCGACCGAGCGTGTGATCGTTCTCGACGACGTGCACGAGGAGTTCGTCGAACTCGCCTTGAAGGCGGCCGATGCCGTGCGTTTGGGTGATCCTTTCGACGAATCCACGACGATGGGCCCTCTCAACAACGAGCCGACGGCAGCGAAGATGGACCGGCAGATCGCAAACGCGAGGGCACGTGGCGCCGATGTTCTCCTCGGGGGCGGAAGGGCAGAAGGCTTTCCGACTGACCTCTACTATCGCTTCACCGTTGTCGACAGAGTCTCTCAGGACAGCACACTGTTCTCCGAGGAATCGTTCGGACCGGTCCTGCCGATCATCACTGCAGGCGACGATGAGGAGGCCGTAGCGATCGCCAATCGATCCAATCTCGGGCTCCAGGCCGCCGTGTTCACGTCGAGCCTCTCGAAAGCGTTCTGGTACGCGGACAGGATCCGTTCCGGAACCGTCGTGGTGAACGACTCGACGGACTTCTGGGAGACATTCCAACCGTTCGGTGGCGCCGCAGGAACAGAGACTGGCTGGGGCCGTGGCCGTATCGAGGAGTTCACCGACTTGCAGACGGTCGTACTCGATCTCGACAACGTGCGATGAGGGGGCGGCTGCAGCCGCCCCCTCGCTTCCCTCCTCCGGTCCTCAGCTCTTGGCTTGGGTGAAGTAGTCGGTGTAGTTGATCTCGAAGTCGCCTGTGTCTTCGATGAATTCGAGCCGCTTCATGGTCTCCTCGTCCGGGTAGACCGCGGTATCACCGAGGATGTCAGGGTCGATGAACTCCTTCGCTGCGGCGTTCGGGCTCGCGTAGTAGTTGTAGTTGGTCAGCTGCGCGCCGTTCTGCGCGTCCAGCAGGAAGTTGATGAACGTGAGCGCCGTGCACGGGTGGTCGACGTTGGCCGGGATCGCCATGTTGTCGACCCACACCGTTCCGCCCTCCTCGGGCATGAAGTACTCGTACTGGTCCGGGTTGTCTGCACTGTCGAAAGCAGTGAAGAAGTTCCCGTTGTACCCGTGTGAGATCGATACTTCACCGTTGATCAGGTTGTCGTTGTAGTTGTCCGAGTCGAACGTGACGATGACGTCCTTGGCGGACTTGATCAGATCGGCTGCCTTTTGCAGTTCGTCGAGGCTCGTGCTGTTCAGCGAGTACCCCAGGTACTTGAGGGCTGCGCCCATCGCCTCGCGTGCATCGTTCAGCATGGAGACCTGATGGCCCTGGTTCATCGCAGGATCGAAGATGATGCCCCACGAGTACGGGTGATCCTCACCGACCACCGCCAGATCCACACCGAGCCCGGTCGTTCCCCACTGGTATGGCACCGAAAAGTCGCTCGTTGGGTCGAACGGCATGTTGACGAACTGTGGATCCAGGTTGCCGAGGTTCGTCAAGGCGGCTTTGTCGAGTTTCATCAGCTCGCCGTCGTCGATCATGATCCCGACCATGTAGTCGGACGGGACGATCAGGTCGTAGTGCACGCCGGCTTGGATCTTGGCGAGCATCTCCTCGTTCGACTCGTAGAAGTCCTGGGTGACCGTGACGCCGTACTGATCCTGGAATGCGGTGATCAGGTCCGGATCGATGTAGTCCGACCAGTTGTAGAAGTTCAAGTCCCCGTCCACCTGACCGGCAGAACACCCCATCGCCTCAGCAGCGGTAGTCGTCGTCTGTGCCGACGCTCCAGTGGTTGTGGTGTCGGCCGAATTTCCGCACGCCGACATCACCACCATGAGCAGCACCACCAGCAGGATCACGATTGTGGTTCTAGGTTTCAACAGTCCCTCCTCCTCGGCCTGTCGCTCGGCTTCTTCGCTGGAAGAAGAGCGAGCCTGCAACCAGCAACATCGACGCTACCAGCATGAGCGTCGACACGGCATTGACGAGCGGCGTCACACCCCTCTTCACGAGGCCGAACACGTACACGGGCAGAGTCGTCGACCCCGGCCCGGTGACGAAGCTGGTGACCACCACGTCGTCGAGCGACATCGTGAGTGCGAGGAGTGCCCCGCCGGCCACTCCCGGCATGATCAACGGAAGGGTGACCTTCCGAAACGTCTGCCAACGACTCGCGTAGAGGTCGCGAGCCGCCTCCTCCAGACTCGAGTCCATCTCGGCGAGGCGCGCGCGGACGACCACGGCGACGAACGAGATGTCGAAAGCGATGTGGGCGAGTGAGATGGATCCGAGTCCGAGTTCGATCCTGGTCCCCAACAGGTTGTTCGTGATGCCGAAGGCTTGCACGAAGAACAGCAGCATCATCACTGCCATCGTCACGTCCGGGATGATGATCGGTAGATACAGGAGTGCGTCGTAGGTGCGCTGACCCCGATACCGGAACCGTTCCATCGAGAGTGCCGCAGCGGTGCCGATCACCGTCGACACGATGGTCGCCACGGTGGCGACGATCAGCGAGTTCCTGACGGAGCGGATGATGTCGTGACTCTGTGCGAGTTCCCCATACCAGCGGAGGCTGGCGTGGGTCCACACGCCGACGTTGCGGTTGTCGTTGAAGGAGAAGAAGACCAGCACGAAGATCGGGGCGTAGAAGAACGTGTACACGATCCACGAGTTGGCCGCGAGGAGCCGCTCGACGAGGCCCTTCGGTCGGGTGCCGGAGTTCACAGGGTCCGCCCTCCTTCTCGAAAGTAGATGAGGGTCGCCGCGAGCATGACCGCCATCACGGCGAAGGACAGAGCCGATCCGAACGGCCAATTCCGGGCGGCGAGGAACTGCTGGACGATATAGCTCCCCAGCAGGGTGGTCTTCGCGCCGCCGAGGATCTCCGGCGTCACATACGCGCCGAGGCTCGGAATGAACACGAGGATGGAGCCGGCGACCACTCCCGGACGGCTCAGCGGCAGCGTGACCCTGCGGAACGCCTGCCATCCGCTCGCGTACAGGTCACGCGCTGCTTCGACGAGACTCCAGTCGATCCGCTCGATCGCCGCATACAGCGGCAACACCATGAACGGTAGGAACCCGTAGACGAGGCCGATCAGGATGGCGAGCGGCGTGAAGAGGATGCGGGTTTCCCCCAATCCAAGGAGCGACGTCAACTGCGAGACGGGACCGTCGGACCCGAGCAACACTCGCCACGCGTACGTCCTGACCAGGAAGTTGGACCAGAACGGGATCATCACCAGGACGAGGAGTGCGTTGCGGATGGCCGGTCGTCTGGTCGCGATGAAGTACGCGAACGGGTAGGCGAGGATCAGACAGATGACGGTGGCCAGAACGGCCAGCCAGAGCGACCGCCAGGCGATCTGCACCACGATCGACTCTGCCAGTCGGCGGTACGAGTTGAGGTTCCAGTCCTGGAGCAGGGTCTTTCCGGTCGAGCTGCGCGTCGCGAACGAGTAGACGAACACCATGACGAGCGGGATCGCGAAGAAGATCACCAGATAGGCGAAGCCCGGGAGTCCCAGCCGGAATCCCCTTCGTCGTTCTGCACGCTCGGCAGCACGTTCGAGATCGGGTGACACCGGGCCTGTCTCGACGCTCACTCTGACAGTGCCTTCGACGAGCCGGGCTGCCACTGCACCACCACCGCATCACCCGGCGCGTATGTCGCGGCGATGATCGTGTTCTCGAGCCGAACCTTCAATGTGTCGAACCCGACATCGACCTCGTAGAAGTTGGCGCTCCCGAGGTATACGCGACGGCGCACGGTTCCGTCGATCTGATTGACCGACGCAGGCGCTGGTTCGTCGGGCGGTGCGAGATAGAGCCGTTCGGGACGAAGGGCCAACGTCACCGCGGTGCCCGAGGGGACGTCGGTGCGAGTGCGAACGGTGTTCCCGTTGGGCAGACGGACGACTCCCGACTCTGCAACTACTCCGTCGATGAACGCCGTCTCTCCGATGAAGTCCGCAACGAATCTGGTTTCGGGATGTTCGTAGATCTGTTCAGGCGTGCCGACCTGAAGCAGGACCCCGTCGTTCATGACGCCGATCCGATCCGACATCGTCAACGCCTCTTCCTGGTCGTGGGTCACATACACGAACGAGATTCCAACCCGTTCCTGGAGGTCTTTCAGCTCGGTCTGCATCGCCTGGCGGAGCTTCAGGTCGAGCGCTCCAAGCGGTTCATCGAGCAGCAACACCTTCGGACGGTTCACGAGCGCACGCGCGAGCGCCACCCGCTGTTGTTGCCCCCCGGAGAGCTGTGTCGGTTTGCGTCGTTCCATGCCGCTGAGACGCACGAGCTGCACCGCCTCGTCCACCTGTGTGTCGACGTCTGATCGCTCGATGCCGCGCATTTCGAGTCCGAATCCGATGTTCTGGGCGACGGTCATGTGTGGGAACAGGGCATACGACTGGAACACTGTGTTGATCGGCCGTTTGTTCGGAGGCCGGAGCCCCATTTCCTCCCCGAACACCCGGATACTTCCCTCAGTCGGAAAGTCGAGGCCAGCGATCATGCGCAACGTCGTGGTCTTGCCGCATCCCGACGGGCCCAGGAGCGAGAAGAACTCGCCATCACCGATGGTCAGGTCCAGATCGTTGACAGCCACGACCTCACCAAAGCGTTTGGTGATGCCCGACAGCTCCACCGCTGCCGAAGTCACTTTGACCCCCATCCCTTCATCAGTTCTCCCGTCTGTAGAGGATCTTGCCTTCGATCATGGTGAAATCGACCCTTGTTTCGCCAATCGGTTCAGCTTCGAAAGGATCCCTGTCGAGCACAACGAGATCGGCGAGCTTCCCCGGCTCGATCGATCCGGTCTGCCCCTCGAGGTGGTTGACGTAGGCCGATCCGATCGTGAAGGCTGCGAGCGCCTCATGTAGCCCGATGCGTTCGTTCGGGTAGAAGACCGGCATGGTGCGATCGTCGGGCGAGATCCTGGTGACGGCCGTTTCGATCTCGAGGAGGGGATCAGGTGTCGAGACCGACCAGTCGCTGCCGAACGCCAGCGCTGCGCCATCGCGCAGGAGCGACGCGAACGGGTACTGACCCGCGCTTCTGTCAGGTCCGAGGAACGGGATCGTCAGCTCGGCCTGGTACCCGTCCATGCACGCCCAGAACGGCTGCCCGTTGGCGACGACATCGAGCCTGCGGAATCGCGGGAGGTCATCGGGGTGAACCACTTGGATGTGTGAGATATGGTGCCGGTGGTCGTTCCAGCCGTTGGTGTGACGAGCCGATTCGACGGCATCGAGCGCGTTTCTGACCGCGCGGTCGCCGATGGCGTGGAAGTGCACCTGGAAGCCTTCGGCGTCGAGGATCGTCACGTACCGCTGCAACATGCCGGGGTCGATGAAGTCGATGCCCGTGTTGCCACTCGACGCACCGCCGGCATCGAGGTAGGGGTCGAGCATCGAGGCGGTGAAATTCTCGAATACGCCGTCGAGCATCATCTTGATGCTCGTTGGCCGGAATCCGGCAGCGAACCCCTCGGAACGGCGCTGGATCAGTCTTTCGATCTGCTCCTCACCTTCGGAACGTTCCCACCACAGGGCACCAACAACGCGCGCATGGAGGTTGCCTGCTTCGGCGAGTCTGCGGTAGGCAGCCTCGGTGCTCGGGGTCACGTCGGCGTCTTGCCACGCCGTGATCCCGAGCGATAGGAGGTACTCCTGCGCCACCTTCAGACCCCGGAGGTAGGTTTCTTCGGTGTCTTCGGGAACGACACGATGCACCAGCTCCATCGCCCCCTCCTGGAGGGTGCCGGCCGGTTCACCCATGGAGTTGCGCTCGATCCTCCCGTCGATCGGGTCGGGTGTGGATCGGTCCACGCCTGCCAGCTTCAGTGCGACCGAGTTCACCCATGCGCCGTGCCCATCCCTGTTGACCAGAAACGCAGGGCGATCCGGAACGATGGCGTCGAGTCCTTCGCGTGTGGGAGTGCCACCGGGGAACGCGTCCATCGCCCAACCGCCACCCAAGATCCACTCCTCGTCGAGATGCTCCACGGCGTAGCGATGGATCGTCTCGAGATACTGCTCGCTGGTCGTGTCCTTGTGCAGGTTGCAGCGCAGCAGGCTCAGCCCACCTGTCGGTGGGTGAACGTGAGCGTCTTGGAAACCGGGTAGAACGAATCTGCCATGGAGGTCGATCACCTCGGTTGAGGAGTCGCGAGGGAACTCCTCCCCATGCCCGATGGCCTGGATTCGTCCGTCGCGTATCAACACGGACGTTCCCCGACTGCGCGCGCTGTCCATCGTGTAGATGGTGCCGCCTCGCAGTATCAGATCCGCCATTCGGTGCCCTGCACGTTAGTCAGCGGCGGACGCCGTAGTCGGTTCCGCCCGGGAAAATGAGTAGCGTTCCGCCCATGGACGTTCGCACCGTTCCGTTTTGGACCGACGACTACTCCGACACCCTCCCGACCGTCGATCCCCCGGCGACGGTCGACGTCGCCGTCATCGGGGCAGGGATAACAGGTCTCAATGCTGCCCGGGGCCTGGCGCGGGCCGGGCTCGCCACGGCCGTTCTCGACACCCGCGCCGTCGGTGAGGGTGCAAGTGGGATCAATGCCGGCATGGCCATTCACGGTGTCAAGCCGCCGGTCGAGCCCCTTCTACGCCGCTACGGCGACCTGGGTCGCAGGCTCTGGCAGGCTTCGATCGACGCCATCGAGAGAGTCGAGCAGGTCGTCCGGTTGGAAGGTATCGACTGCTTCTTCGCCAGGTACGGCGCCGCCGAACTCGGATTCACTCGGCGTGACGTCAAACACCTCAGCGCAGATGCACGCTGGAGCGCCGAGAACCTGGACTTCCCGATCGACGTGTCGATCGGACCCGACGTCCGAAAGGTGGTCGGCAGCGACCTGTTCTCGGTCGCCCTGACCGACATGGTGAGCGGCGGTCTGCACCCCGCCCGTTATACGTTCGGGCTGGCCCGTGCAGCACTGCGAGCGGGCGCAACCATCACAGAGCACTCCGAAGTGATCGGCCTACACCGGGACGGATCCGGCTATCGGATCGTCACCAGTCGGGGATCGCTCAGAGCAGAACGGGTGCTCGTGGCGACCAACGGCTACACCGGGTCCTTGTTCCCGAACATCCGCCGAAAGGTCGTGCCGATCGGGAGCTACTCCATCGTCACCGAGCCCCTACCGGAGCACCTCGCCAAGGAGTTGATCCCTGGGGGGCACATGTTGTGGACGGCGCGCAGATTCCTCAACTACATCCGCCGTACACCCGATGATCGGATTCTTCTCGGCGGGCGTCGCAACCTCCGGCCCGACCTGGACCTCCACGAGAGTGGCAGCGATCTCCAGCGCAGGCTGCTCGAGATCTTTCCGCAGCTCGAGACGTACCGCATCACCCACAGCTGGGGTGGGAAGCTCGCCGCCACTTTCGATCTCCTTCCCCACATCGGGATGAACGACGGCATCTGGTACGCCATGGGCTACGGGGGCCACGGCGTGGCACTCGGCACCTATCTCGGTATCGACGTTGCAGCGATGATGACCGGCCAACTGGCGTCGAGTCCGTTCTCCGAGATTCCCCAGCCGACACGGTGGTACTACCGGTCTCGACCGTGGTTCCTTCCGTTCGCCGCCTGGGGGTACCGCATGCTCGACCGGTTGGGTCGGTGAATAGTCTGGGACGAGACGGAGGAGCACGGTGATCACACATTGGATCGGCGGCAAGGCGCACGAGGGACACCCCGTGTCCGCAGGTGACATCTATGACCCTTCCACCGGGCAGGTGGTCGACCGGGTCGGCTACGCGACGGTCGGCGATGTCGACGACGCGGTGGCAGACGCGCTGAAGGCATTCGGTGAGTGGCGCGACTCCTCGTTGACGGCGAGAGCACGCATCCTGTTCACCTATCGGGAGCTGCTCTCCCGCCACGCGGACGATCTCGCAAGGATGGTCTCTCGACAACATGGGAAAACGTTCGCCGACGCCCAGGGCGAGGTGGCACGGGGATTGGAGGTCGTCGAATTCGCATGCGGCATCCCGCACCTGCTCAAGGGTGATTTCTCGGTCAACGTGTCGCGCAACATCGACACGTTGACCATCCGTCAACCGCTCGGCGTGGTCGCAGGCATCACCCCCTTCAACTTCCCGGCGATGGTCCCGATGTGGATGTATCCGATGGCGATCGCAACGGGCAACACGTTCGTGCTCAAGCCGTCGGAGAAGGACCCTTCGATCTCACTGATGCTCGCCGAGCTCTTCACCGAGGCGGGACTACCGTCGGGTGTGTTCAACGTGATCCATGGCGACAAGGTCGCGGTGGACCGCCTCCTCACCCATCCCGATGTGAGGGCGGTGAGCTTCGTGGGATCAACACCCGTCGCCCGGTACGTTCATCAGACCGCCACCGCCTCCGCCAAGCGCGTGCAGGCGCTGGCCGGTGCCAAGAACCACATGGTCGTCCTGCCCGACGCCGACATGGATCTTGCAGCCGACGCAGCCGTATCGGCCGGTTTCGGATCGGCGGGCGAACGCTGCATGGCGATCTCAGTCCTCGTGTTGGTTGGCGACGCCGCGGACGCGCTCCTGCCAAGAATCGAAGAACGAGTCGCTCGCCTCAAGGTGGGCCCTGGGCTGGACCCCGGGTCGGACATGGGACCGTTGGTCACATCCCAGCACAGGGACCGGGTAGTCGGCTACATCGACAAGGGGATCGAGGAAGGCGCGACCCTGCTCGCCGACGGCAGGGGGATCCAGGTCGCCGGCCACGAAGATGGGTTCTTCGTCGGCCCCACTCTCTTCGATCACGTGACCGCCGATATGACGATCTACCGAGATGAGATCTTCGGGCCGGTGCTGTCGGTTGTGCGTACGGAGACGTTCGAAGAGGCAATCCGTCTCGTGAACGGCAACCCGTGGGGCAATGGAACCGCCGTGTTCACCAACGACGGCGGCGCGGCCCGCACGTTTCAGACAGAGATCCAGGTCGGAATGGTCGGTGTGAACGTGCCGATTCCCGTCCCGTTGAGTTTCTACTCGTTCGGCGGTTGGAAGGAATCGATCTTCGGCGACCACGCGATCTACGGACCGGAGGGCATTCACTTCTACACGCGACCGAAGGTCGTGATCACCCGGTGGAGCGACCCGATCCACAGGGGTGTCGATCTCGGCTTCCCCCAGAATCAGTGAGACGAGCGTTTCCTCCCCCAGGAGGGCCGAACCTGACGTTGGGAGAGGTGGCCGAGGCCGCAGGCCGAGGACGGAGAGGGCGGTTCCCACCAACGGAGCCCGCGGACTACTCCCCTACCCCAGCAGCTTTGTTGCTGGGGTACTTTCCCCGCGCCCAGGTTGCGCCTGGGCCCCTCCCTCCTTTGGGGCACTCCTCCAACGCTTCGCTGGGGGGGTAGCAGTCGCCCTGGATCCTGGGGAGACCAACGGGCGGCCGAAGCTCGCCCTACGTCTTGATCATCACATGCTTGGAGACCGTGTAGTCGAGCATCGCCTCCTCGCTGAGGTCCTTGCCGAACCCCGATTCCTTGAACCCGCCGTGCGGGAACTCGGAGGTGACCGCGAGATGGTCGTTGATCCAGACCGTGCCGAAATCCAGCGCGGCCGACACACGCATCGCCCTGCCAATGTCGTTCGTCCACACGGAAGCGGCGAGCCCATAGGTGACGTCGTTGCTCAGCCGGATCGCCTCCTCCTCCGTATCGAACGGCAGCACCACCAGTACCGGTCCGAAGATCTCACTCTGAACGATCTCCGAGTGTTGGTCCGCATCGATGACGACCGTCGGCGAGAAGAAGTACCCCCGACCTGCGGGAACGTCGCCGCCTAACACCACCCGAGCTCCCGCGGCGGCCGCTCGCCGAACGAACCCGGCCACACGTTCACGGTGCACGTGCGAGATGAGCGGTCCCATGGTCACGTCGTCGTCGTACGGGTCGCCGACCTTCACCGAACCCATCGCCTCGACGATCGCGTCGACTGCGGCGTCATAGTGGCTGCGTTCGACGTAGACGCGAGTCGCGGCAGTGCAGTCCTGGCCCGAGTTGGTGGTTGCCCCTTCGGTGGCGCCAACCGCGAGTGCGTCGAGGTCGGCATCGTCGAACACCAGCAAGGGTGCTTTGCCGCCAAGTTCGAGGTGGACTCGCTTGAGCGTCTTGGCGGCGGTCTCCATCACCTTTCTGCCAGTTCCCGTAGACCCGGTCAGCGACACCATACGGATGCCTGGATGCTCGACGATCGCCTGCCCGGCCACCACTCCCCCAGTCACGACGTTGAACACCCCGGCCGGGAATCCTGCCTCCTTGGACAGCTCGGCGAGCATCAGCGTGGTACGAGGTGTAGTCGGCGCCGGCTTGAGCACGATCGTGCACCCCGCGGCGAGCGCCGGACCGATCTTCCATACCGCCATGTTGAGTGGGTAGTTCCATGGGGTGATCTGTCCCACCACACCAACGGGCTCACGCCGGAGGATCGACGTGTAGCCCTCCATGAAGTCCCCGGCAGCGGTTCCCGCCCAGCTTCGGGCAGCACCGGCGAAGAACTTCAGGTTGTCGACGGAGAACGCGACGTCGCCTTCGAGACTCATCGAACGGTACGGTTTCCCGGTGTCTTCGGTCTCAACACGGGCGAACTCCTCGGCGTGCTCGTCGAGAAGCCGACCGAGCCGATAGATCATCTCTGATCGTTCCGCGGGACTCGACCGTTTCCATTCGGGAAGCACACGCGACGCTGCACCAACCGCCTTGTCGACATCGGCAGCACCAGCCTCGGCCACCTCCTCGGTGCGATCCCCGGTCGCCGGGTTCTCCAACTGGCTGGTGGCCCCGTCAGAGGCCTTCTCCCAGCGCCCGTCGATCCACATACCCCAGGCCATCACCCCTCCTTGACGCTCTCGGCGAGGGCTTCCTCGAAGAACCCCAGCGCCTGGTCGATCTGCTCTCTTGTCACGATGAGAGGCGGGATCCATCGGATCACGTTGCCGAGCGGCCCGCAGGTCAGCATCAGCAGGCCTCGCCTTTCGACGGCTTTCTGCACCTGCTTGGCGAGGAACGCGTCGGGTTCGCCGTTGGTCGTGAACTCTGTTGCCACCATCAGGCCCTTGCCTCGTACGTCGCCAATCATCGGGTGGGTTTGCTGGAGATCGCCAAGGGCGCTCGTCAGGTGCACTCCGAGGGTGGCGGCGTTTTCGACGAGACCTTCTTTCTCGATGACGTCGAGGGTCGCGATGGCCGCGGCGCAGGCGACGGCGTTCCCACCGTACGTTCCGCCCTGAGAACCGGGCCAGGCGTGTTCCATCAGCTCGGTGGATGCAGCGATCGCCGACAGTGGGAAGCCCGAGGCCAACCCCTTGGCGGTAATCAGCACGTCCGGGTACACGTCGTAGTGCTCATGACCCCAGAAACGCCCGGTCCGACCGAACCCGGTCTGGACCTCATCGATCACGAGCAGGATGCCGTGGCGGTCGCAGCGCTCTCTCAGACCTTCCAAGAAGCCTGGTGTGCTCGGCACGTATCCTCCTTCGCCGAGGACCGGCTCGACGACGATCGCTGCGGTCTCCCGTGGTGCCGACTGGGTCGCGAACAAGTAGTCGAGCTCCCGAAGCGCAAACGCCGTGGTCGTCTCCTCGTCCCAGCCGTACCGGTACGCGTACGGAAATGGCGCGACGAACACCCCCGCCATGAGGGGCTGAAGACCGGCCCGGTAGGCGGCTTTCGAGGTGGTCATCGACAGGGCGGCGGTGGTGCGTCCGTGAAAGGAACCCTGGAACACGATGAGGTTCGTTCGTCCTGTCGTCTGTTTGGCGAGCCTGGTTGCCGCCTCGACGGCCTCCGTCCCTGCCGATGTGAAGAACAAGGAGTCGAGACCGGCCGGGAGTACATCCCCCATGCGCTCCGCCAGTTCGAGGAGTGCAGGGTGCAGGACGGTTGTGTACTGGCCGTGGATCAACTCCCCTGTCTGACGTTGGGCGGCTTCAACAACGGCCGGATGACAGTGACCGGTGTTGGTGACACCGATCCCTGAGGTGAAGTCGAGGTACCGCCTTCCCTCAGCGTCGAATAGGTAGACCCCTTCGCCTCTGACGGCGGTGACCCCGGTTGCCTGGGTGAGGAGTGGGGAGAGTCGTGTGCTCATCGTGCTGCCTCCTAGCCGAGGTGGACGAAGCGTAGGTGGGTCATCTCGTGCACCGCGTAGGCCGGTCCTTCCCGGGTGTTCCCCGAGTTCTTGACACCTCCGTACGGTTGCTGATCGGCCCGATAGGTGGGTACTTCGTTGATCAGGACGCCACCGAAGTGGAGCTTCCGGACAGCCTTGAGCGCCTTGCGTAGGTCCGTGGTGAAGATCCCAGCGTGGAGGCCATAGTCGCCGGTGTCGGCGATCTCGAGGGCCTCCTCGAACGTCGAGTACGAGAGCACGACGACGACAGGCCCGAACACCTCCTTCGCGCAGAGGTCGGCGTCCAACGGGACGTTGTCCACGATGGTGGGCATGAGGAGCCCGTCCTCCAACACACCACCGGTCACGACAGTGGCGCCGTCGGCAACCGCCGAGTCGATCCAGTCGAGAACCCGCTGTGTCTCTTCGGGCGAGATCAATGGACCCACGTCGGTTGCCTCATCGAGGGGGTCACCCACAACGAGCGTTCCGATCGCCTCCACAAGAACGTCCACGAATCGGTCGTGGACCGACTCGTGCACCAGGATCCGTTGAGTCGAAATGCAGCTCTGGCCGGCGTGAGAGAATCCCGCAACTCGCACCTTCGCGGCAACAAGATCCAGATCGGCGTCCGGTTCGACGATCAGGGGGGAGTTCGAGCCCAGTTCCAGTGAGATCTTCTTGCGAGGTGCCTGTGCAGGGATGTGCCAGCCGACGGCAGGGCTCCCCGTGAACGTGACCAATGCAGGGATCGGGTTGGTGATCAGCGGCTCGCCGACCTCCTTGCCGGAACCCGTCACGACCGACACCCAGTCGGCCGGCATGCCGGCTTCGATCAACAGTTCGATGAGCATGATCGACGAGAACGGCGTCGACGACGCAGGTTTGAGGACGACGGGACAGCCGGCGGCGATCGCCGGCGCGAGTTTGTGGGCGACCAGATTCAACGGGAAGTTGAACGGTGTGATCGCCGCCACCACACCGATCGGCACTCGCAGAGCGAACGCGAGGCGCCCGTACCCGGACTGGGAGGCGTCCATCGGGATCATCTCGCCTGTCAGCTTCCTGGCTTCCGCGGCTGCAAACGTGAGCGTGTCGACGCAGCGCGCCGCTTCGGCGCGTGCGGTGCGGATCGGCTTGCCGGCTTCGAGCGCGATCGTGTGACCGAATTCGTCGATCCTCTCCGAGACGAGCCTGGCAGCCTTTTCGAGCACTTCCGCCCTCCGGTACTGGGGGAAGTCGTCGCGTGTGAGTGCAGCCGAAGCCGCTTCGCAGGCCGTCGTCACAGTGGCGGCGTCACATGCGGGAACGAGCCCGATGACTTCGTTCGAATACGGGTTGGTGACCTCGATGAATCGATCCGTGGTGATTCGTGTGCCGGCGACTCGTACCGGTGTCTGCTCCATTCCGCCTCCTTGTCATTCTGAGGATATCCGCCTCGTCTGCTCCACGGCTCGCCGAGAGATCGGCCGGGAGTGCAGCAGATGACCCGTGGTAGTCCAGAACGTGATCGTTGACCTGTCCGAAGGCATGTGAAGACCCTCCTCCCATGGAGGTCACGCTCGGCTCCTCCACCGACTCATCGACCGACGCCGATGTCTGCTTCTACGCCAGTACCTCTGCGTGCAAGTCCCGGACGGGGTGACTTTCATCGACGTCGACCTCACAGGGCTCTCCAGCGATCTCGATCGTGTCCTGGGGCACGTCCTCGAGCTGCGCAGCGGGATGAGCTACGAGGATCTCGTGATGTCCA
>CAZQMF010000001.1:0-17985 GCA_964594235.1 uncultured Acidimicrobiia bacterium | reverse complement strand
GGGCACGTCCTCGAGCTGCGCAGCGGGATGAGCTACGAGGATCTCGTGATGTCCAGGATCACCGATGTCCTGGGCATGCCGGACACACGGGCGACCTTGACTCCCGACATGGAGAACCGTCTCGCTCTGGGCTACCGAGACAAGGAGGTCTTCCCCTTGTGGGACAACCCGACGCTGGCCGGGGCGGGCGAGTTGCGAAGTACGGTGCGTGACCTGCTCACCTACGTGTCGGCCAATCTCGGACTCCAAGCGTCGGACCTCTACGACGCCATGCAGCTCACCCACCAGCGGTTCCACCAGGCGGACGACATCTACGATGTCGGCCTCGGCTGGCACATCCACCACCGAAGCTACGGAGAGGTGGTCGAGGACCACGGAGCGACCGGTGGGTACTGGTGCTACGTGGGGTTCCTCGAGGACGCGCAGGTAGGAGTCGTCGTGTTGACGAACACGTTCCATTCGGTCGACCCGATCGGCCTGAATCTCCTCGCCACGTACTAGGGGCTTCGCTGTCCTAGGTGCTCGGCTCGATCTCGTGTCGAGCCCGGGTCGCCGTGACGGCTATTCGAGTAACGACGACCGCGACGAGGATCGAGATCAGGATCAACAGCCAAGGGTTCAACGTGCGGGACTCCATGCATGTCCTCCTAGGTCCGAAGATACTCGATTGCCCGGAAACGCGGTTCACTCGGACTCGTGCAGACGCATCGCCGCAAGGGATGTGACCTCTCGGAAACCGATCGACAGTGCCAGGCGGCGCGAACCCGTGTTCTCCCAGGTGCACCGGTACAGCGGAAGACGACCCAGGTCGAAGATGTGCTGGCAGAGCGTCGAGACGGCGGCACTCCCCCATCGGTTGCCCCGCAGGTCGCGACGGGCGGCAATCGCGATGTCTGCGAAATCTTCGCCGTACTCGAAGGACCGTTCGCTTGCATAGGCACCGATCCGGCCGTGACGATCGATGAGGGCGACGATGAGCGGATCCAGGTTGTCGAGATCGAGGTCGGCCTCATCGGCGTCCACCGGGCCGACCGCATCCACCAGCTCCCTGATCAGCGCCCGGTCGAACGGGTTCTCACGATCCAGCACGGTCGAGGACGCCCCCTCGGGGAGCTCTGTCGGTTTCAGCATCGATGCGCTTGCGAGGTGAATCCAGCCGCCCCCCTCGAACTCGAACCCATGCTCTGTCGCCCACCCTTCGAGATCCGACGGTGGCAACGACCTGGCCGGTTGCGCCAGCAGCTGGACGATGTCGAAGACTTCAGGGTCGCAGTAGACAAGGGTATGAACTCCGATCTGATAGGTCGACGCGCGGCTTGTTCCCCTCCGCTCCTCGACCGGAGCGATCGTCGTACCGGGACTGTCAAAGAGCGTCGCCTCGACGCCTCCGTACCTGGCGAGACCTGCTCGATAGTGTTGCTCGATCTCGCGGAACTGCATCCGGCGAGGCTAGCGGTCGCACTCCTTCGAACTCTGGTCTCGTCACTAGGCCGCTGGCAGCTCCAGCCGGAAGACACTCCATCCATCTTGGTGTGTGTAGACGAGTTCCCCGTCCATCAGCCGCGCCAGCGTGCGGGAGACGCTGAGCCCGAGTCCGATGGAGGCTGTCAGCCCAGGTTTCGTATGGGCACGCTGGTACGGCTCGAAGACCCGCTCCCGATCGTCCATGGGCACGCCGGAACCGTTGTCGGAGACGCTGAGAGACACGTAGGTCGGTCCCCCCTGAAAGGCGATCCGGATCTCCTCTCCGCCGTAGCGAATCGCGTTCGAGACGAGATTGCGGATGATCTGGCGGACCCGAGCCGGATCGGCCGTCGCCCGGGCATTTGACCCGACGAGACTGATGCGGTCCCGTCCTGCTTCACGGTCGAGTGCCTCGAGTACCTCGTTTGCCTGCGCCTGAAGGTCCACTGGCACACTGGCCACGGTGAGGACGCCGATGTCGGCTCTTGCCTCCACCAACAGATCCTCGACGATGCCCGTGAGGTCCGCTCCTTCGTTCGCGATGGTGGCGACAACCTCCTTGCGCTCTGTATCCGTCAGGTGCGAGACATCACCGTTGAGCAACTGCGCGCAGCCGACGACCGCAGCGAGCGGCGTACGGACCTCGTGGGAGACCGACGCTATCAGCTGATCTTTTGCATCCATGAGGTCCTGCCGTCGTTGCTCGGCGATGACGTGCTCGGTGATGTCGACCGCATGCGCGACGAGAAGGTCGCGCCGGCCGCCGGACGACCGCAGTGGTGCGGTACTCACCAGCGCATGCCTGGACTGCCCGTCCCTACGGACGTAGCGCATCGTCGACCGCACCGACGGGATCTCCCCGGCCACGAGCCGGCGCATTCGGGTTGTGCTGTCCTCTCGATCGTCCGGGTGTAGGACGTCTGTGATGCCCAGGGCCAGCGTCTCCTGTTCCGTGTAGCCCAGCATGTCCCGCCCAGTCTTGTTGATCGCACGGAAGAGGCCGTCGTCGGCTCCAACGATGGCGATGCCGGTCGCGGCGGACTCGAATGCCTGACGCCACTTGAGCTCGCCGTCCTCGAGTGCATCAAGGGTCTCGTCGTGACTCCTGACCTCCTTCAGGTACTCGATTCGCCGAAGCCATCCGAACATCGACATGCCCAGCACAACAAACACGGAGATGATCGCCACTTCGTCGAGCTGCCAGGACTCGTGGGCATGTGACCACTCGACGAGCTTCTCCAATAGGTTGAAACGCAGTGAGACCCCGGCTCCGACAATCGTGATGGCCAGCACGACGATGAAGTCTCTGGTCGCGGCCGGCACGCGGCTGGTGTTCTTCTGCAACATCTTCAGGAGCTATCGGCAGCCAGGCACGAAGGCCGCGGAACCATTTCCTTGTTGCCCGGCGGGACTACTCCCCCAGCGCTCTGGAACCCGACCCCTGGATTGCCTGGCTTGGTCGCACGTGACCCCGGATTCCATTCCTGGGTCGCGTCATGTCACTCCACACCGTTTCGTTCCTTCCTTGCTGAGACGACGGCCGAGCTATTCCTGACTCCCGACCGATACACACCCTCAGTCAGGTCGTCGCGGTGGCACAATGCACGGCATGGGCTTCCCGGTACACGATCTCGACGGTCTCGAAGGCGACTGGCACCTGGAAGGAGAAACCCTGGGCAAGCCCCTCGCCCAGGAGGTCCATGTCGAGTGGGTGCTCGGAGACGCCTATCTCAGGATGCACTACCTGCCGTCGATAGTCACGCCCCTGACCGAAGAGCCATACGAGGCCGTCGCTTTCATCGGGTGGGATCCTGAGGGGCACTTCGTCATGTCCCTGTTCGACACCTTCGGCGCTGCCTACTCCTCGCCGGGAGTCGGGAGTGTGCTCGACGCGAGTGGCGTGCGTTTCGACTTCGACTATCCGCAAGGTGCCTTTGTCACCGATCTGATCCCGACCGGAGACGGGTGGCGTATCGAGCAGTTCTCTCGAGAAGAGGACCGGCTCGTTCCCTTCGGCATCAAGTACCTCACCCGAAACTGAGCCGCGGCGCAATCGCCCCGTCGAAACAGCCCTCTTTCCCACCTTCCTGCAACGCGTGACAAGTAGGTTTCGGCGTGAGGGAAGGAGCGAATCATGGCGACACCATCGGAGCCCTACGCTGCGAGGCTCGAGATCGACTACCCGGAGAAACTGGACCGATTCACGACGTTCTTCAGGCTCATCTGGATCATCCCGATCCTCATCATCCTGAGCCTGCTCACGGCCACCGGGAACGAGACGGTCGTCAGGGCCGGCGAAGAACTCAAACGGACCGGCTTGGGCATCACAGGAGGTCTGTTCCTCGCGACGATGCTGATGATCGTCTTCCGCATGCGGTACCCGCGGTGGTGGTTCGACTTCGCGCGGGAACTTCTTCGCTTCTCGGCCCGCGTCGCCGCCTACCTGTTCCTGCTCACCGACCAGTACCCATCGACGGTCGACGAGCAGGCCGTGCATCTGGATTTCGACTATCCGGACGTCGAGAAGGACCTGAACCGGTGGCTGCCGCTCGTCAAGTGGCTGCTGGCGATCCCCCACTACATCGTGCTTGCGATCCTGTTTGCAGTCGGCATCGTGGTGTGGGTCATCGCCTGGTTCGCAATCCTGTTCACGGGACGATACCCCCGATCGTTGTTCGACTATGTGGTCGGGGTCGGTCGCTGGGGCATGCGGGTCGCCGCCTACGCGAGCCTGCTGGTCACCGACGCATACCCACCGTTCAGCCTGAAGTAGAGCCCAGTCAGGTGTCACGACTCAGAGCGGCAGTTGCGTCCCGATCTCCGCCTCGCGTGCCCGTCGGACGATCTCAGGAGCAACGGCCATGTCGTCGAGCGCCAGTCCCAGATTGATGGCGATGATCCGATCGTTGTCCCGCTCACGTCGGGGCCGGGCACCTGTCACGATCTCTCCAAGGTCGGCGGTGGGTGTCGGGGTCGTCTGGAAGTAACCCTGCTCGCGATAGTAGGCGAACTGCTCGTGGTCGTCGGTGGTCACCGCGTCGAACTCGGCGAGGGCTTCTCCCGTCCAGTAGCTGTCGAAGTCGACGGCGCTCGCGAAGCTCCCCGGCCGGACCCACCCCGCGGGGATCGTCGGGGCGGGGTGATGCAGGATCGGACCGGACGTGACGATCAGATCCGAGTCGACCACGGCCTCTCTGGGCGTGTCCACGGGAACGACGTCGAGGTCGAGCCGCTCAGTCATCTCTTCGACGAAACGGTCTCGTGCAGTCGCGAAGATGTCGTAGGCATGGACCCTGCGCAGGCTGAAGAGGTGCGCCAGAGCCTCCAGATTGGTGCGGCCCTGGACACCGCAAGCGAGGATACCTGCGGTGTCGCTGTCGGGTCGTGCGAGGTACTTGGCGGCGAGGCCGGTGGCACCACCCGTTCGCACCGCGGTGATCCACGTGCAGTCCATCACCGCGGTCGGCATGCCGGTCTCCGGGTCGTTGAGTATGAGGAGGCCACTGATGTATGGCAGGCCCCGTGCCTGGTTGGCCGGGTAGCCGCTGACCCATTTGATGCCGGCTGATTCGAGCGCCGGGATGTACGCGGGCATCGCATGGATGAAGGCGTCCGGCCGGGTGTGAATACCGGGCTTGGGTGGCATCTCCACCTTTCCCTGACCCTTCTCAACGAACGCCTGCTCGAGGAGATCGATGACGGCGCCCATATCGAGCCCGACCGACTCGACATCAGCCCGTGACATGTACAGCAGTGAATCGCTCATGCAGCGACTCTACCGGGCGCGAAACCGCCCGGCCTCAGTAGCACGTTGGCGTCTTCACGAGCGGCAAGCGGCGCCAATCACAGAACCGAGCTCCCGACTGCTTGCCTATGGTCGAAGATTCGCGCTCCATACGTGCCACCCCTTGGTACATTGCCATGGGTGGGAGGGATACGGATGACGGCCGTACTGCGACGATCGGCGCTCGTCGTCGTGTTGTTGGCATCGCTCGCCATTCCCGCCGGTGCCCAATCCGACGAACTCTCGTTCCCACCGATCGATTCGACATCCTGGGAAGGGCTGGTGCTGGTGTCGGGATGGATCGCCTCGGACGCCACCAATGAGGACGGCTCCTTCACGACGACAGAGACCGATATCATCAACGACACGTCGATCTCCTTCGAGCTGTCCGTTGATGACAAGGGCCAGGTGACCGGCGGGACTATGCACGTCAACCTGGTTTGGTTCGTAGAGTCGGTGGGGACGGCGCCCACCACCCTGGACCCGTTCCACGTGTCGCACTACCACCATGAGACAGGCAACCTGGACCTGTCAGGCAGCGCGAACAAACTCGTCGCGTCGGGTTCCCTAGAACACGAATCGGTCACCGAGGCCGAAGGTCAGAAGATTGACGAAGTCTCGGGCACCGAAACCGATGAGGTCGAGTGGGTGTTCTCAGCCTCAGAGGCGAGCTGCGTGCGGGTGGCCGGCCAACTGACCGCGGCAACCGCCGGCTCCATCATGAACAGCGTCTTTGTTCCGCTGGATGTCGCCTCCGAGAGCGACCACATCCACAACGAACTTGTCGCCACCTTCATCGCGTATCCGGCCACAGTCGAGGATCCGGCGGCGATCAAACAGTACCTGGACGAGGTGCAACAGGCAGCCGACGAGTTGTCTCGCCGGGATCTGCCAGAAGCCATCCATCTGCTGGCCGTGATCCGACCCTGGCAGGATCTCGGCGCCCAACTCGCCCGTCTAGACCAGTGTCAGCAGGCGTCCGTCGGATGGCAGCCCGAGTTCACACAGTCGTGGCTGGCGAAGCAGATCCAGAACGCACTCCACAAGGCATTGAAGGAACCCGATTCGTACACAGCATCCGAGTTGATTGACCTGTGGGATGCAGGCCTCGAGGAGAGCGCGCTGAACTCGGAGCTGATCATCCAGTTCCTCGACGCATTTCACGACAAGCTCAATGAAGCGATCGCCGACAACGATACGTCGACGATCTGGGACATTTACGCCTTCTCCTCCCAGTACGGGTATCCACTCCTTCACGACCAGGCGCAGAAGGCGTTGGGGGTTGGAGGATGAAGCTCCGCCGCGCGTACTACCTGGTGGCCGCCTTGGTGTTCGTGGTGGCGGCGTGCGCTCAGGGAGGTACGAGCACAGACCGGGGGTCGAACACGACGAGCGGTTCCGGCGGGGGGAGTCCGGCCCCAACAGGCGTACCTCTTGTCGAGAGTCTGCCCAGTATCGAAGTTGTCGGTCCCCCGGAAACAGGGGCCGGCGAAGCGCCGCTGTTCCGGTGGAAACCGGTCGACGGGGCCACCTCGTACCATTTGGCGGTACTCGGCCCCGATGGCCCGCTCTGGGCATGGCAGGGGACGGAGACTGAGGTCTACCTCGGCGCCCTTCCCTTCGAACGTCCACCGGGGTGGGCAGGGCCGGTGATTTCGGCCGGCACGTGCTGGAGCGTGATCGCCCGCGACGCCGAGGGACATGTCACAGCCGTGAGTTCTTTCCTCGCCATTTCCCCGACGGGTTCGGCCGCGAGTCCCTGCGTGCCGGGCGAGGGCGAAGAACCTACGCCCTGAGCAGGGATTGGAGTTCGGCGACCTTCGGGACTCGGCCCGACACCACGACCTTCTCGTCGACGACCAGCGCCGGGGTCGACATGACACCGTAGGAGGCGATGTCTCCGTAGTCCGTCACCTTCTCGATCTCAGCTTGGAGACCGAGCAGGGTGACCGCTTCGGCTGTTCGTTTCTCGAGGGCTTGGCAGTTGGCGCACCCGGCGCCTAGCACTTTGATCTTCACGGGATCTCCTTTCATAGGCGACCACGCCAACCACAAACAGGCCTCGTCGCTCCCGTGGCATCGGAAGATCCTCGAGCTCACCGACGAGCTCCCCAGCTGAACGGCATCGGCAGTCGCGAGCGGCCGACGAGATAGTCGCCATCGAACAGCAGGAACACCCAGCGCTCCGTTGACACTCGGCGAGCGACACTCGGGTTCCAGTACGGCTCCGCCGATCGTCACGCCGTTCCGAGGACCGTTCTCGCCTCGACGAGCTCTGGCTGGTCGAAGCCCTCCGAGAAGCTCCCGTACAGGACGGCCAGCTCGTCCTTGGTGTCGGCGTCCTGCAGTTTCGCGAGCCGCACGAGGGCGCCCAGCTCGGTGAGCCGGGCGCCAATCGTCCGAGCTCCTCGCCGTGCGGCACGGTAGGCGCCTTCGGCCGCCGTCGGATTCAGGAGCGCAGCGAGAACGTCTCCCTTCAGGATGCGGAACTCTGGGTAGACGGTCTCGACTTGTACGAGCTCGATCGCCTCCTCCACGAGCTCCAAGGCCCGCTCCAATCTTCCTGCCAGGAAGAACCCCTGCGCGCGGACTGCCTGAAGCGGCGGCCAGAACACCGGTGGAGTGGTCAATCCCTGGTAGAGGTCGGTTCCGGCCTCGGCCCTCGCCAGACCCTCCTCTGTCGACCCCAGCCCACAGTCCGAGACTCCGTGCAGCACCGAGGCCAGCGCCTTCCACACCGGATAGTCGTTCGCACGAGCAACCACGTCGAGCTCAACCGCGAGCTCCCGGGTTTCTCGGAATCTGCTGCGCCCGAGCTGAAGGTAGCCGAAGTGGTAGAGGGCGTACGCAACACTGAACGGGTGCTCCAGCTCGCGGGCCAGTGAGAGTCCGTCGGCGGCTCTCGACAGGGCCCACTCGGGCCGGCCCGCCTGCATCCACAGGAGGGCAGATGCGAGGCGTGCCACCACTCCCGGGTTCGTTCCGAGCCGGAAGCGTTTGGAACCGTGAACCTTGGGGTCGAACAGCTCGATGGCCCGCTCGAGATGGTCGATCGCTTCCTGGAGTCCATTGTTGAAGGTCGTGACGGCGATGACGACATGCCCTTCGATCATCGCCGCCGTGTCGGCCTCACGTTTGCCCATGTCCAACAGAGCCGTTCCCATGCTGGCGGCAGATTCCATGTCGGCCACGTTCATGTAGTAGGTAGCAAGCGATCGCAGGACCGGTCCTCGCCGTGCTAATTCGTCCTCGACCGAGGACAGAGCCAGCGCTCGCTGGAATTGCTCCTCCACTTCCACCGTGAAACCACCTGCTGCCATCAGTGAGCGCGCGAGACTCGTACGCAGCGACATCTCCTCGGCGTCACGCTCAACCGACGGTTCGCCTTGAAGCAACACCGTCAAGAGGTCTGAGATGAGTTCCACGGCTGCGTGGTACCAGCCGCGCGAGTCGGTGAGTGCCCACAACCCATCCAGCATGAGGTTGAGGCTGTCGAGATCACCGCGCTCCACCCAGAAGCGCCAGGCTGCGCGCAGGTCATCGATATCTACCAGCAGGCCGGCAAGCGCCGCCTCTCGATCTCGACCGCTCAGGGCGTTACCGAGCCGCGAGGCACGATCGGAGAAGAAGTGGGCATGCGCCGCACGGACCCCTGCTTCCACATCCGGAGTCGCTGCCAGACGATTCGCGGCGTACTCGCGGATGGTGCGCAGCATCGAGAAGTGGCGCGATCCGCCGGCCTCGACACTTCTGACGAGGCTCTTTGCCACGAGCGACGCGATCGCCTCGACCGCGTCGACATCCCCGTAGGCCTCCTCGGTCACTGCTTCGATGGCGTCGAACGTTGCTGAGGAGAACACCGACATCAACTCGAACAGCCGGCACTCGTCGACGTCGAGCAGTTCGTAGCTCCACTCGATAGTGCTTCGCAGTGTTCGCTGCCTGTCCGGAAGGTCACGCGCTCCCCGTCCCAGCACGTCGACTTTGGTGCGGATCCGATCCCGGAGTTGGGACGGGTCGAACACCGCGAGCCGCGCGGCGGCCAGCTCGATTGCCAGTGGCAGCCCGTCCAGACCGCTGGTGATTTCGGCGATGGCGGCGGCATTCTCATCAGTGAGCGAGAACCCCGGTTGCGCGAGCCTCGCTCTGTCGAGGAACAGCTCGACTGCCTCCGATGCGGCGATCTCCGAGAGGGGTGAGAGTGGATCGGGCAGCGCCAGGGTCGGCACCGGGTATACCTGCTCGCCGCGAACCTGCAACGCTTCACGGCTGGTGACCACCACCTCGAGATCCGGACAGAAGTGGAGTAGCTCCACCACGCCTACTCCTGCGTCTGTCACCTGCTCGAAGTTGTCCAGGATGATGAGTCGCTTGCCGTCCCGAAGCTTGGCCTTGAGTACTTGCAGCGGTGATCCCTCGCGTGCCCCGGTGAGGCCAAGTTCGCGGACCACAGCTTCGAAGGCAGCGCTCGTATCACGTTCTGAGGCAAGATCAACGAAAAAGACCCCATCCGGATACGTCTCGACCACTTCTGCCGCAGCCTGAAGAGCAAGTCGGGTCTTGCCCGTACCTCCCGGGCCGGTGAGGGTGAGCAGCCGGACCCCCGGACTCCTGAGTAGTGAAACAACGGCCTTCAGCTCGAGGTCTCTGCCTAGAAACTCGGAGATCTGGGTGGGGAGGTTGTTGGGGATGACATCGAGCGTGGCGAGCGGCGCGAAGTCACCCGGCAGGTCCGGACTCACCAGCTGGAACAGTCGTTCGGGCTCTCCGAGATCCTTGAGCCGATGAATACCCAGATCACGGAGTTCGATGCCATCGACACCGGTTGCCATCTCGGCGGCGATGGCGGAGAGCAGCACCTGGCCACCATGCCCGGCCGCCATGATGCGTGCAGCACGATTGACGGCGGTCCCGTAGTAGTCGCCCTCCCTCGGTTCAGCGTCTCCCACATGAACGCCCATTCGAACCCGGAGGGGTTCGGGTACGGGCCAGTCGGTGCCGGTGAGCGCTCTCTGGGCGGCGAGGCAGGCGCCGACACACTCCGAGATCTGGTCGAACGTAGCCATCAGCCCGTCGCCGGTGGTCTTCACGACTCTCCCACCACCTGCAACTACCGCATCACGCAGGATCGCGTCGTGAAATGCGAGCGCCGACCCCATCGTCTGCGGGTGACGCTCCCAGAGGCGGGTGCTCGCCTCCAGATCCGTGAAGAGGAAAACGAGCATGGTCGCCATGCTAGGTGTGAGGTGTGGTCTGTGACGGTCGAGCGGACCGACCTCCGTCTCGTGTTGACGCGTTGCTGTCGATCGAGCTACGACCAACGACATCGGATTCTGCGGTCTGTAGCGAGCGCGACCGCGGTAGTGTCGGGTTCCACTATGGGGAGCCTCCCGTGACCGGTACATGCCGATTCGTCTTCCTTGCTGACACGCAGCTCGGGGCGTACGCGACGTTCAGCGGCCTGAGCGAGCAAGAAGCGGCAGCGTTCGTGCCCCGCGGCATGCGCGTCTCGAGTGTCCCGAAGGTAGAGGGCCACGAGTGGGACGCGCGCAGATACCGCGCCGCCATCGACGCTGTCAACGCACTCGGACCGGACTTCGTCGTCATCGGGGGTGACATGATCGACGACCCTTCGTCGCAGGATCAGCTCGATGAACTCCTCACGATCACCGCGGGATTGGACTCGTCGATTCCCGCCTACTGGGTGCCTGGGAATCACGACATCGCACCGGACACCATCGCCCCGACGGACGACAGCATCGACCGCTACCGGCAAGTGTTCGGGCCGGACTACTACGCATTCGAGGTCAACGGGACTCGCTTCATCGTCATGGACACCGTCGTCTTCGATCAGCCGCAGAATGTGCCCAACCATCTCGAGGAGCAGTTCAGGTTTCTGGAGGAAGAGCTGGGGCGGGCGCGAGAATCCGATCACATCGTCCTCTTCGGCCACCACCCGCTCTTTGTCGACTCGGCAGACGAACCCGACAGCTACTGGAACATCCCGCGAGAACGGCGAGCAAGGTTGCTTCGGCTGATCCACGAATACGGGGTGGAGATCGCGTTCGCCGGCCATCTTCACCGAAATGCCGAAGCTCGCGACGGGAACTTCCGTGTGGTGGCGTCAGGTCCAGTCGGAATTCCATTGGGGAACGACCCTTCGGGTCTGCGAATTGTGAACATAGGGCCCGACCGGATTGCCCACGAGTACCTCCCCATCCCGACACCCGCCCCTCAACCGAGGAGGACTGACGTATGAAGCCGGTGATTCTCGCTGTCGACGATGACAGTCTCGTTCTCGAGGCGATCAGAAGGGACCTGAGGACCTCGTATGCGGAGGACTACCAGATCGTCTCGGCGGGCTCCGGCGCGGAAGCTCTCGACGCTCTCGAGGACATCCAGGGGCGGGGAGGCACGGTCGCGCTGTTGCTCGTCGACCAGCGCATGCCGGAGATGACGGGCACGCAGTTCATCGAACAGGCCCGGCGGCTCTTCCCCGACGCGAAGCGGGTGCTGCTCACCGCGTATGCGGACACGCAGGCCGCCATCGAAGCGATCAACGTGGTCGATCTCGACCACTACCTGATGAAGCCGTGGGATCCGCCGGAGGACCGCCTCTATCCGGTTCTGGATGATCTCCTCGACGACTGGAGAGCAAACGTGCCGGCTCCGTTCGACGGCATTCGTGTCGCCGGCACCACGTGGTCGCCACACACCCATACGACCAAGGATTTCCTTGCCCTCAACCACGTGCCCTACCGATTCCTCGACATCGAACGAGAATCGGGGGCTGCGGAGATGGTGGAGGCGGCGGGTGGGACGATTCCCGTCGTGCTATTCCCGGATGGAACCGTGCTCGTGGATCCGGATCGACGCACCCTGGCCGAGCACGTGGGACTGAAGACGGAGGCGACGAGCCGCTTCTACGACTTGATCATCATCGGCGGGGGACCCGCCGGACTTGCCGCCGCAGTGTACGGGGCGTCGGAGGGACTCCGAACGGTGATGATCGAACAGGAAGCTCCTGGAGGTCAAGCGGGCACCAGTTCGAGAATCGAGAACTACCTGGGGTTCCCGGCGGGTATCAGCGGGGGCAACCTCGCTCGTCGTGCGGTCACGCAAGCCACCCGGCTCGGTGCGGAGATACTGTCAGACACCGCGACGCGTCTCGGTGCTGACGAATCCGTGAAGGTCGTGGGCCTCGAGAGCGGCGGCGAACTGCGGAGTCACGCCGTCCTGATCGCCACGGGGATGACCGTGCGGCGCCTCGGTGTGCCCGGGTACGAACGCTTCGAGGGTGCCGGTGTCTACTACGGGGCATCGGTTTCGGAGGCGACAACCTACCGAGGGGGACACGTCTTCGTGGTGGGAGGTGGGAACTCGGCGGGGCAGGCGGCGATGATGTTCTCCAAGTACGCGGGACACGTCACCCTCATCGTGAGGGGTGCCTCGCTGACCGCGAAGATGTCCCAGTACCTCGTCGATCAGATCGCCTCGCGCGAGAACATCCATGTGCTCCTCGACACCCAAGTCATGGAGGTACTCGGGGAACAGCGAGTCGAGCGGATAAAGCTCAGAATTGGAGCAGACGTCCATGAGCGCGAGGCCTCCGGAATCTTCATCTTCGTCGGGGCCGTGCCTCACTCTGCATTCCTTGAAGGCATCGTCAAGCGCAATGATCGTGGGTTCATCTACACGGGCCCCGACATCTTCCTCGACGGTGGGAGACCGGCAACGTGGAGCATCGACAGAGACCCGTTTCTTCTCGAAACGAGCGTGCCCGGGGTCTTCGCTGCGGGGGATGTCCGTCACGGAGTCGTCCGAAGGGTCGCATCGGCCGTTGGCCAGGGATCGATCGCCGTCTCGATGGTGCACAAGTACCTTGACACGGTCTGAGCGCACCGAGGGTCTCCGAGCCGTTCCTCTCTTTGCCGATCTCGATTCGGCAGACCTGGAGCGCCTCGCCGAAGGGGTCGAACATGTACGGCTTCTGGCCGGCTCGATCCTGTTCGAGGAAGGTGACGACGGTGACCACGCCTACGTCATCCAGGAAGGCGAGATCGACATCCTGAAGATCACGGGCGAACGTGAGGTGCTGATCGCCCGGCGTGGTCCGGGGGATGTGATTGGGGAAATGGCGCTCCTCGATGTGGCTCCACGCATGGCGGCCGCGCGGGCATCGACGGACTCGACGCTTCTGTCCATTCCGAAGGCCCATCTCGACGAACTGCTCGAAAACAGCGCGGCGGCCGCGCGGGGGCTCTTCACCGTGCTCCTGGCCCGATGGCGTGAGACCCAAGGGAGACTTCGACAGTCGGAGAGGATGGCTCAGTTGGGAACGCTCACCGCAGGATTGGCCCACGAGCTCAACAACCCGGCCGCTGCTGTCCAGAGGAGCGCGGGCAGGCTCGGGGAGGCGGTTGAGAGACTGCGTGCTGCTCTCGCGGCCACCTCCACGGTTGCAGTCGCGCATCCGGACCTCAAAGAGCGTCTCCACACCGCACCCCAAGCGCCGCAACGATTGGGGTCGCTCGAAAGAGCCGATCTCGAATCGGAAGTCGAACGCGTCTTGACGGCGCTGGATATTCCGAGACCTTGGGAACTGGCCGAGGGAGTCGCGTCGTCGGGCATGACCGTTGACGCTGTCGAGTCGCTCGTTTCCGACTACGGGGCCGACGCCGCTGTGGTGTTGGAGGCGCTCGTGGCTACGTCCCTGGTTACCGGGTTGATCGGACAGATCGAAGAAGGCGCCTCGAGGATGTCGACGATCGTCGGAGCGCTGAAGTCCTACTCGTATCTCGATCAGGCCCCTCTCCAAGACGTGGACATCCGCAAGGGAATCGAAGACACCCTCGTCATCCTTGAACACAAGCTCAAAGGCATACAGGTGGGCCTCGACTTGGAGGACATCCCGGCCATCACGGCTCACGGAAGTGAACTCAACCAGGTGTGGACGAACCTCCTCGACAACGCCGCCGATGCAGTCTCGGACACGCCCGATGCGAGGATCACGGTCCGCGGACGGGTATCGCATGGCGCCGTCGTTGTCGATGTCGAGGACAACGGAGTTGGCATCCCCGACGACGTACTCCCCCGGGTCTTCGACGCGTTCTTCACGACGAAACCCCCGGGGTCGGGAACGGGGTTGGGGCTCGACATCAGCTACTCGATCGTGGTACATCGCCACCGTGGCGAGTTGACGGTCGCGTCACAACCCGGCCGCACGGTCTTCACCGTGACCTTGCCGATGAACCAATAGCCCATTGCCCGGAGGCGGTCATCAGGCAGTGTGAAAACCCACAACGCAACTCGGGGCGAGTCCACGGGCGAAGAGCCTCACAACTGCGGCCGCCCGGTAGTGGCCAGATGTTTCTCGCTCTCGAGGTCAGCTCCGGTTGGTACGCGCCCGGTGGCTCGACTCCACACGTGCGCTACCCCGACGATCGCGGCCGTGTTCGCGTCGATCGCCGAGTGCTGTCGTCAGGTGCCGGCTCCGACGAGTAGGGATTGGAGTTCGGCGACCTTCGGGACTCGGCCCGACACCACGACCTTCTCGTCGACGACCAGCGCCGGGGTCGACATGACACCGTAGGAGGCGATGTCTCCGTAGTCCGTCACCTTCTCGATCTCAGCTTGGAGACCGAGCAGGGTGACCGCTTCGGCTGTTCGTTTCTCGAGGGCTTGGCAGTTGGCGCACCCGGCGCCTAGCACTTTGATCTTCACGGGATCTCCTTTCATAGGATCAGGTTGAACAGGAAACCGACGGCGAGGATGCCCGTGCCGACGACTCCGACGAACACGGCGAGGAGGCGGGGCTTGAGCACGCGCCGCAACAGGACGAGTTCGGGGACGGACAGGGCGACGACCGACATCATGAAGGCCAGGACCGTGCCGATTGCGAGCCCTTTTGCGTGGAGTGCTTCGACCAACGGAAGGATCCCCGCGGCGTTCGAGTAGAGGGGAATCCCGAGGCCGACTGCGACCGGCACGGCCAGCGCGTTGTTCGGCCCGGCGTACTTGACGAAGAACCCCTCAGGAACCCACCCGTGGATAGCGGCTCCGATTCCGATCCCGGCGAGCAGGTAGGGCCAGATCTTGCTGATGATGGTCCGGACTTCCTCTCGTGCGATAGCGAACCGGTCGACCCAGCCGAGACCCTGGGACGGATCGACCGGTTGACCTCGCAGGGTGGTCTCGAACACGAACGACTCGATCCACCGTTCGAGGCGAAGGCGTCCGATCACCCATCCGGCCACGACGGCCACCACGAGTCCCGCCGTCACATAGATCGCTGCAACCTGCCAGCCAAAGAGTCCGTACAACAGGACGATGGCAACTTCGTTGACCATCGGACTCGCGATCAGGAAGCTCATGGTGATGCCCAACGGGACACCGGCAGCGACGAACCCGATGAAGCCCGGGACTGCGCTGCACGAACAGAACGGCGTGACCACTCCGAGCCCCGCGGCCGCCACGTTGCCGACTCCTTCGCGACGCCCGCCCAGCAGCGCTCGGGTGCGTTCGACGCTCATGAAACTGCGCAGAACGGTCACCGCGAAGATGATCCCAGCCAGCAGCAGCAGAATCTTCACGGTGTCAAAGAAGAAGAACTCGAGGGCCGAACCCAGCCGATTGTCCGAAGCAAATCCGGACATGTCATAGATGGCCCACTGCCACAGTGGCCCGTTTGCCTGATAGGCAGCAGCCCACACCGCAACGGCTGCCAAGAGCCCGCCCCAGACGCGCCACGAAGAGCGCACCGCGGGAATGGCCTGCACATCGGTGTTCAAGAGTGCCTTCATCCCAGTCCGGCGGGAAGTGATCCCTGCACCAGCCGCTCCGTCTCGTCGGAGAGGCGGTAGTCGACCCATCGTCCTCGCCGGGACGCCTTTACCAGGCCGGCCTCTCTCAGGACGCGCAGGTGATAGGACAACAGGTTGGGAGCGATATCGATGGATGCCTGAAGATCACAGACGCATCGCTGGGCACACGCGAGTTGGTCGAGGATCTGAAGGCGGATCGGATCCCCCAATGCAGAGAACACGGCAGCCCTGTCTTCAATCGATGTTGATTCAAGATCCGTTGAAGTCATGTACGCATGATCGCACGGCGCTGAAAAGAGCAGTAGAGGCGAAAGTCCCAAGTTGCATCCGAAAGCCCCTCATCGAGAGGTCGATCCCCCTGGTGAGCATCGGCAGGGAGGCGCTGGATCGGAAGCCCCCTCTGAGGGCACCATCCCGAGCAGGTCAGTCTGTGCCGCCTAGTCCGACAGACGGTACCCGAGGTCACTGACGAGCTTGGTGATGAGCGTGGCCCCCTCTGCAGTGGGATGGATCGCATCGGAGGACACGAGACCCGATGCCATGGGATCGTCTGTGCCGTCAGGCCCGTTGAAGGCGTCGAGGAGGCGCGCCACCGGAATGCCGTGGGAAGCAGCAACGTCCCTGACGAACTGCTGTGCTTCGACCCAGTATGGAGCCACCTCGTCTAATTTCCCTCCGTCAGCGAAATCGCCGACGTGAACCAGATAGGCGTCCATGCCTCGGACCAACGTCTCGCTGGGATCGACGAGACTCATCAGCTCGGCGAAGATCGCCTCCGTGTTCGCCTCATACTCGGTGAGGATGTCGCGAAGGCACTGCTGGCCGTCATCACCTCCGCAGTCGGCGGGGTCATAGCCCCCAACACCGGCCACGGTCTGCCAGGGCACCGCCCACCCGTCGAACGGAACGAGCATCGTCACGACATCCGCCTCGGCCAGATCCTGACGAAACCGCTCGTTGGTTCGCATCCGTTCGAGCAGGGCCGCGGAGCTGTCGTTCGCGACTGTTCTGTTGCGCAGATCGATGTCCACACCAAACTCGGCCTGAAGACGTTCCCGGTACTGGTAGATGAACCCCGATTGCGTGTCCGGCGTGAACGTGGCCGAGTTGCCGAAGGGTACGTACACAAGGGTTCCCCCATCCACATCCAGGGTCGAGGAACTGCACGAAACCACTGCGAGCACGATCGACACGCCGAGCGCAGCCAGCACGGTCTTCGATGTGACGCGCCAACGCACACGAACCTCCTACACGCTGGGTACCGGTCTCAGGACTGGATGACGACCACGCAGAAGGTGTAGCCGATCCCGCTGCCCAACAACCAGTCGGCAAACAGGGGCTTCGCGTCTCCCGAAACCGCTTCGAAAGCCACCCGGTACCGCCCAGGGTCGATGGTCACCGTCTTTGCCACGACACCACTCCGAGTGCACGCGTCGGCCGGGGGTGTCCCGACGTACTTCTGGCACGTCGGGCAGGAGTCGAGTACCTCGAGTGTCGGAGTGGGGCCTCCCATCGAGAACCTGAGCATCTCTGGTGCTGCGTTGATGATGAGTACCTGCGTTGTGCCCGATGGTGCTGTGCCGGTGACGGTAGGTTGGATCGAAGGGTCGGGAGGAGTTCCCACACAGGAAGCGCCACCGAGCGCGTCACTCAGCCGTTTGAGGAACGATGCGATCTGCCCCCGGGTCACCGTTTGATTCGGGGAGAACGTCGTTGCGCTGGTTCCTGTCGTCACACCCACGGCCTTCGCCCAGGCCACCGCCGACGCATAGAAGGCCGAAGGACTGACGTCACTGAAGCCAGGGTCTGGGCTTCCCGCCGGAACGCCCGCACACCGATGCAGCAGTGTCGTCATCTGACCTCGCGTCAACGGATCCCCTGGGGTGAAGAGATTCGAGGTGGTTCCCGACGTTA